>NZ_VMND01000018.1:0-74733 GCF_013277555.1 Streptococcus sp. k-163
AACTTTTTGGGGTCAGTACAATGATATTATGCGTTTTCTGATTTTAAAGACTTTTTGCCTGACCCTTTTCACCTTGTTAAAACACCATTGATCTTAACTCATCACTTACCTCTTAAAAAATCTTTAGAATTGGCTTAATCCCCTTTATTGTATCGCGTTTGGAGTTTTTTAGGTATAACCTTCGACGCGCACCTTACGTAGGACGACAGACTCATAGCTTTATACATAATAGAACGAGTATCTCCATCTGTAGAGATACTCGTTTTTTGCTATTTTCAAAGTGTTCTTTTTGACCAATCCCATACATCATTTTTATAGTAAATTGAAACTAGAATAGTACATCGTGGATACTAAAACATTTCTAGAAATTAATTTGATTTCCCTAATCAAGTTGCACACATCTTATTTCAAACCACTATATATTCAATGAAAATCAAAGAGCTAACTAGGAAGCTAACCGCAGGTTGCTCAAAGCACCGCTTTGAGGTTGCGGATAAAGCTGACGTGGTTTGAAGAGATTGTCGAAGAGTATTAAGGAGTATAGAATAGTATTTTAACTCCATCCTCTAAAGTGCTCCCAATAAAAGATACTTGAACACTATATTCAGCATATAAGCTTTATGCCCTAAGTCAAAACAATCATTCTTTTCTAATTTATCGTAAATAAATCTAAAATCACAGAATACTGTCAGATGACTTAAAAAATGATTCTTTGGAAAAAGCGAATCAAAACTTGATTTATCACTTTTTATTCCACTATCTTTTTGTCACACATATTTATAAAGTACTGGTGCAAGCGAACATCATCAGTCAATTCTGGATGAAAAGAAGTTACCAACATATTTTTTTCTTGGGCTGCAACGATTTGATCTTCAACTGTTGCTAGAATTTCTACACCCTCTCCAACACTGCTGATAATTGGACCACGGATAAAGGTCATTGGAATCTGACCGACTCCCTTACATTCTGCTTCCGTGTAGAAACTTCCTAGTTGGCGCCCATAGGCATTGCGCTCGACCACCATATCCATAGTTCCAAGATGACTTTCTTTCTGAGAAATGATTTCCTTAGCCAGCAAAATCAAGCCCGCACAGGTCCCAAACACTGGTAAGTCAGATAGAATTGCTTCTCGGATAGGAATCAGCATATCCTGGTCTCGTAAGAGCTTGCCCATAGTTGTAGACTCACCACCAGGCAAAATCAAACCCGACAAGTCACTCTGATCTTGCTGAAAATCATCTAGATTTCTGATTTCAACACTCTCGACACCTAATTTATCTAGTACTTTTGCATGTTCTGCAAAGGCACCTTGCAAGGCCAATATTCCGATTTTCATCTATTTCCCTCGCTCAGCCATGAGAATTTGAATTTCATTTTCATTGATACCAACCATGGCTTCTCCCAAATCTTCAGAGATTTGGGCTAGTATTTGAGGATTTTGATAGTTTGTAACTGCCTTGACAATTGCTGCTGCACGTTTAACAGGATCTCCTGACTTGAAAATACCTGAACCGACAAAGACACCCTCTGCCCCTAGCTGCATCATAAGAGCAGCATCTGCAGGTGTTGCTACACCGCCTGCTGCGAAGTTCACGACTGGTAGTTTTCCATGTTCGTGAACGTATTGAACTAATTCTACAGGTACTTGGAGTTCTTTTGCTGCGACATAGAGTTCATCTTCACGTAGATTTTGAATGCGACGGATTTCTTGATTCATCATACGCATATGACGAACGGCTTGGACAATATCTCCTGTACCCGGTTCTCCTTTGGTACGAATCATAGAAGCACCTTCAGCGATACGACGTAAGGCTTCACCCAAGTCCTTAGCTCCACAGACAAAAGGTATTTGGAATTCTTTCTTATCCACATGGAAACGATCGTCAGCTGGAGATAAAACTTCACTCTCATCGATATAGTCAATCTCAATAGCCTCTAAAATCTGAGCTTCAACAAAATGCCCGATTCTGACCTTGGCCATCACTGGGATGCTAACCGCTTCTTGGATTTCCTTGATCATCTTTGGATCACTCATACGAGAAACACCACCAGCTGCACGAATATCAGCTGGAATTCGCTCCAAGGCCATCACAGCTGCCGCACCAGCAGCCTCTGCAATACGGGCCTGTTCAGGATTTTGAACGTCCATGATAACCCCACCTTTAAGCATCTGTGCCAAGTTTTTATTTAGTTCATAACGATTTTCAGTCATTTGTTTTATCCTCATCATTTGTATTGGTAGCTACTATTTCATTTTAAGTCAGATTTGGAGGAATCACAAGATAAAAAAACCATAATTGTATGGGGACAAATCATCTAAAAAACTATCTGACCTTAACTTAAGGCCAGATAGTTCATCAAATTTTATTTTTCAGCTGTAAGTGCAGCCATTGTGATGTAGTTGTATGGTTTGTTGAAGTGTGGCAAGAAGAATAGGTCTGTCAATGCCAATTTATCAATTGTCACATGCTCTTGGATAGCAAGTGAGAACATGTGGATTCCCATGCTAATTGCAATATCATGTGAAACCATTTGGGCACCAAGAATTTCACGACTATCTTTGTCAAAGACAATCTTAATCGCTACTTCATGGTTATCATGTTTCATGAATTCTGGTTTTTGTAGATCGTTAAAGCCTGTTTCAGTCGCATTGTAGCCAGCAGCTTTTGCTTTTTCAAGTGTCAAACCAGTTGAAACCATGTGAAGACCATAGATTGAGATACCGTTTGAACCTTGAACACCGATTCCTTCCAATTCATGTCCACAAGCGTTGTAAGCACCAACAATACCAGTACGAACAGCGTTTGAAGCAAGAGCGATGTAACTAGTTTCTTTACGAGCATTGTCATAGACAGTTGCACAATCACCAACGGCAAATACACCTGGGATAGATGTTTCTTGTTTCTTGTCTACAAGGAAGGCACCGTTGCGGAAGAGTTCAATCTTACCATCAGCAAGGGCTGTGTTTGGACGGAAACCAACTGCAAGGATAACCATGTCTACATCGAAAGTCTCTTTATCAGTAATCAAGCGTTCAACTTTACCGTCACCTTCGATTGCTTTAACAGTTTGACCAAGAGCCAAACGGATGTTGTGGTCTTCCAAGTTCTTGGCCATCATTTGTGTGAAGTCTTTGTCATAGTAACCGTTCAAGACAGTATCTACAATATCAACAAGCACAACTTCTTTTCCAAGACGTTCAAAGGCTTCAGCAAGTTCAACACCGATATAACCACCACCAACAACAGCGATACGATCAAGGTGTTTACTCTTATCAGCAAGCTTATTGATAACTTCTTCAGCGTTTTGGTACAATTTAACGAATTGTACGTTTTCAAGAGTTGCTTTAAATTCGCGGTTGCCTTTAACAATTTCAACACCGTCAATTGGTGGTAAGATTGGTGTAGAACCTGTAGCGAAAATCAATTTATCGTAAGATTCTTTATGTTCTTGACCTTCAACTTCTGCAGTCACAACTTTGTTGTCGTAGTCAATTGAAAGAACAGGTGAGTTCATGTAAACTTTAGCACCTTTTGCTTCCAATTTTTCTTTATCAGAATAGAACAAGCCTTCAGCACCGTCAATTTGTTCCCCAATCCAAAGGGCCATTCCACATCCTAGGAAAGAGATGTTAGAGTTTTGGTCAAATACAACGATTTCGTTCTCATTTCCAAAATTATCCAACATAGTATTAATACATGCTGTACCAGCGTGGTTAGCACCAACTACAACGATTTTACTCATAGAAAAATTCCTACCTTCAATTTTAAATTTACTCTTCTAGTATAACATTTACTGTTAGCGTTTACAAGAGTTTTGCTAATTTTCCCGATTTTTTTGTAAAAAAATGTAAATAATTTGTATTTTATCATTCTTTCTTACAATTATTCTTTATTTTCTGAGCATATTTCTTGACAACTTTACAAATTTTATTTGTGAAAACGCTGACTTTATGGTATGCTAATATCATGGAAAGAAATTGTAAGGGGTTAAATTTAATATAAATTTACAATATTTCAACCTTCTTTTCACATAAGAGAAAGGAGTTGGTAGCTTGCCTCTTAGTTCACATTCCGAACGGCTAATGGGGACTACTATCACTATTTCATTAGTAGATGAGCGAGCCGATATCTTGCTTCAAAAATCCTTTGATTTACTCAAAGAGCTAGAATACCGCTTCAATGCCAATAGCCAAGAATCTGAGTTGATGGAGATCAATTATCAAGCTGGAATAGCTCCAGTCAAAGTTCATCCAGACCTGTTTGAACTGCTTGCACTTGGATTAGAGCATAGCCTAGCGCCCTCTAGCCATCTCAACATCAGTATTGGTCCCTTAATTCAAACCTGGCGTATCGGTTTTTCAGATGCCAAAGTGGCCCAACCCCAAGAAATTGAATCGGTGCTCCCTTTAATCAATCCTCATTATATCGAGTTAGATTCTTCCACTTCCACTGTGTTTTTAAAACAAAAAGGAATGAAGATCGATCTTGGTTGTTTAGCCAAGGGTTATAGTGCGGATAAAGTTGCCCAATTTCTGAGAGAAGAAGGAGTGACATCTGCCTTGATTAATCTGGGAGGGAATATCCTGACCATTGGAAAAAATCAGGCAAGAGGGGATCAGCCTTGGCAAATTGGGATTCAAGACCCAGCCAATCCTAGGGGAAATCACTTAATGACCATCCCTGTTGTCAATCAATCTGTCGTGACTTCAGGCATTTATGAACGTCACCTGACAGTCGACGGAAAAGATTACCATCATATTTTTGACAGTCAAACAGGATATCCTGTTGAAACGGAACTAGCTAGTCTAACAATCATCTCTGATAAATCAGTTGATGGTGAAATCTGGACAACTCGTCTATTTGGAGAAAGACCTGCTGCTATCCTCTGGCAAGTCGAAAGTTTGGAGGGCATCGAAGCCATCCTAATCGATAAGGAAGGTCACCTAAGCTGTTCTTCAGGAATTCCTACTCTATAGAAATAGATGTTTCAATAGAGTTTTAAAATCGTATTATGTAAAAAGAGAAAGGAAATCTCATGTTAAAACTTATTGCTATTGTTGGAACAAATTCAAAACGTTCTACAAACCGTCAATTGCTTCAATACATGCAAAAACACTTTGCTGAAAAAGCTGAAATTGAACTTGTTGAAATTAAAGACATTCCTGTCTTCAATAAACCAGCTGACAAGCAAGTACCTGTTGAAATTTTAGAAATTGCTGCTAAAATTGAAGAGGCAGATGGCGTTATTATCGGTACTCCTGAGTATGACCACTCTATTCCAGCTGTTTTAATGAGCGCTCTTGCTTGGTTGTCTTATGGTATCTATCCACTTTTGAACAAACCAATCATGATTACAGGTGCTTCATATGGTACTCTTGGTTCATCACGTGCCCAATTACAACTTCGCCAAATCTTGAATGCTCCAGAAATTAAAGCAAGTGTCCTTCCAGATGAATTCTTGCTTTCACATTCTCTTCAAGCCTTTAACCCAAGTGGAGACCTAGTGGATCTTGATGTTATTAAAAAATTGGATGCCACTTTTGACGACTTCCGTATCTTTGTAAAAATCACAGAAAAATTGCGTAATGCACAAGAATTACTTCGCAAAGATGCTGAAGACTTTGACTGGGAAAATTTGTAAGATAGGAGACCAAAAAGAATGAAATTTGTTGGACTTGTAGGATCAAACTACGATCAATCATATAACCGTAAACTCTTGGAATTTATCCGTCGTCACTTCAAACTTAAATTTGAATTAGAAGTTCTTGAAATTGACGAAGTTCCAATGTTTAACCAAGACGAAAAATGGGATGAAAGCTTCCAATTACGTTATTTATATAACAAAATTACTCGTGCTGATGGTGTCATTATCGCTACTCCTGAGCACAACCACACAATCTCAGCTTCCCTAAAATCTGTTCTTGAATGGCTTTCATACGAAGTTCATCCATTTGAAAACAAGCCAGTCATGATTGTAGGTGCTTCTTACTACGACCAAGGTACTTCTCGTGCCCAAGTTCACCTTCGTAAGATTCTTGACGCTCCAGGTGTCAATGCCTACACACTTCCAGGAAACGAATTCCTTCTCGGTAAAGCTAAAGAAGCCTTTGATGTTAATGGGAATATCACAAATGAAGGAACTATTAATTTCCTTGAAACATGTTTAGACAACTTTGTAAAATATGTGGGAGTCGTTTCAAAATTGAAAAAACCAAAACCAATCGCACCAGAAGATTTATATTGTACAAATCCAATCGCAACCACCATTCAAGGTGTTGACCCTGATGATCCTGAATGGGTAGAAAAAGCAGCTGAACTTGTTGGAGCTGTTTCTGGAGACACTTACGTTAAATTAGACCACGGTATCTTGACAGTTAACCAAATTGATATGTTCTTGAAAGCAATGCCATTTGAGTTGACATATGCGGATGATAATAACCAATTCTTGTACTATAATAACGCACATCAAGATCCAAACACTATGTATGGTAAACGTGTACGAGTTCAAGCAGGTAGCCGACTAGGAACAGTACATGCTTCTCTTCCACCTGCAAGAATGAAGAACGTTGAATGGGTTGTTGGTGTACTTCGTAACGGAGATCAAGAGTATGTTCGTACAATTGTACCAGGAACTCCAGAAGGCGTTATTAATACACATAACTACAAGGCAATGTACTACCCAGATGGTTCATATGCTGGAATTAATGAAATTATCTTTAATTTCCAACCATGGCTTGATTGGTACTTAGAAACAACTGGTCAACGTCTAGTTGGTGGAAATGCTGCAGCTCCTGCTGGAGGACACGGCGGAGCAGATGCCACATCTGGAGCTTCTGATGCAGGTGATGCTGGAAGCCACGGTGGTGACGCCGATGCTACATCTGGCGCAAGTAACTAATAATAGTTTTAGGAACCATCTTGGTTCCTTTTTTAGCAAAAAAAGACTAGCAGAGACAAACTGCTAGTCTTTTGGTTATTATACTCTTCAAAAATCAAATTCAAACCACGTCAGCTTCGTCTTGCCGTACTCAAGTACAGCCTGCGACTCACTTCCTAGTTTGCTCTTTGATTTTCATTGAGTATTATTTTATCTATCCTTGTTAAAAGAAAGAAAATTCTATTATGAATTTGGGTCATCAAGACTACGGCCATGTAAACCTTTTTCACGTTGGACTTGGCGTAGTTTTTCTGGTGTAAGGTCGTTTCCTTCTTCGTCCACAATTTTGATTCCTTCGATGTGGTGACGAACAGCGCGACGATAACCTTCGATGTACTCCTCACGTAGTTTAGCTTGTTCCACTTTTTCTTCTGGTGTCAAGCCTTCTGCTTTTTTCTTTTTGGCAAGCTCATTGATACGATCAATTTTTTTAGGATCCATGTTTCTCTCCTTTATGATAAGATTTAATCCGTTTAACAGATTTTATTTGGTATTGATTTGGTTAAAACGTGCAAGTTTAGCTGCTTTCTTGGTTAATTGAGACAAGATAGCCAAGCGATTTTTACGAACAGCCTGATCTTCTGCCATTACCATGGTGTTCTCAAAGAAAGCATCAATAACTGGACTAAGCGCAAAGAGCTGTTTCAATTGTTGACTGGCAGTCCCTGACAAAACGAGTGATTCGACGGCTTCTGCCAAGGCTTTCTCTTGGTCATTTTCAAAAAGTGCTGAATCAACTGTAGCAACACCTTCTGCCTTCTCAGCCAAGTTAAAGGCACGAGAAAGTGATTCAACAGATGGTTTGAAATCTTCTTCCTTGCTTGCTTCTACGAGAGCACTTGCTGCTTCCAACATATCCGCCACAACAAAGTTTGATCCTGCAAGAACTGCTTCCTTGATGTCTTTTGGAGTAGAACCCATCATCTTATCAACACGAGCCTTGATAAAGTCCATAACCTCTGCCTTATTTTCATAAGTCAAGCTGTCAAATGTTAGATCATAAAGGCTATCAATCAGCTCATCCATAGCAATGTGCCAACCAAAGGCATCCAAGATACGAACCACACCTTGAGTTGCACGGCGAAGAGCATAAGGGTCATTAGATCCTGATGGAATCAAACCTACTGAGAAGAAACTCAAAATCGTATCCAATTTATCTGCAATGGCAAGCACTGCACCGACCTTACTCTCTGGAAGTTCTCCTTCGGCTGATGTAGGCATGTAGTGTTCACGAATAGCAGTTGCCACCGCTGGAGTTTCACCAGCAAGAAGGGCATATTTTTCACCCATAATTCCTTGGAGCTCGTCAAATTCACCAACCATCCCAGTCAACAAGTCAAACTTGTAAATGGCTGCTGCACGAGCTAGGTCAACTGTTTCATCAGCTGATAAACCTGCTTTTTCTGCCAAAAGTACAGCGATTTGACCCGTACGAATCATGTGTTCACGAAGGGAACCAATCTTCTCGTGGAAAGTGACATTGTTTAATTTTTCAACAAGATCTGAAATCACCAATTTTTGGTCTTCACGCCAGAAGAATTCTCCGTCTTCCAAACGAGCTACCAAAACTTTTTCATTTCCTTTGATGACATTTTCCAAATGCTCTGCGTTTCCGTTACGAACAGAAATGAAGTTTGGCAAGAGGTTTCCATCTTGATCACGGACAACAAAATAACGTTGGTGTTCTTTCATCGAAGTCACCAAGACTTCTTCTGGAACTTCAAGGTATTTGGCATCAAAACTTCCCATAAAGGCAGTTGGGTATTCAACCAAGTTCAAGACTTCATTAAGCAAATCCGCATCAATTTCGATACTTACACTGTGTTCAGCTTCGATTGCCTTAATTTGGTCAACAATCATTTGCTCACGTTCACGTGGATCTGCGATTACAAACTGCTTACGAAGATCTTCTTCATAGCTCAAAGCTGACTGAATCTTGGTTTCTTTTCCTAAGAAACGATGGCCACGGCTCACACGCCCTCCCTTAATATCAAGGAAATCCAAATCAAACTCTTCTTCATCTAAAAGAACAGTTAAAGTGTGAACAGGACGAATGTATTCAAAGCTATTTCCAGCCCAGTGCATGCTGACAGGGAAAGTCAATGACTTCAAGACATCTACAACACCAGGAACAATGTCTTCAACTGCTTGACCAATTTCTTCCTTAGTGACATAGACATATTCTTCACCCTTGATTTCACGGAATTCGATATCTTCAACAGTCAATCCTTTTCCACGGACAAATCCTTGAGCTGCTTTGGTGAAGTTCCCATCACTATCCAAGGCAATTTTCTTTGCTGGTCCCTTAAAATCTTCTGTCAAATCAGACTGTTTGTCTGCAAGACCAGTTACACGAACAGCCAAACGACGTGGTGTTGAGAAGGTCTGAATAGCTTCAAAAGACAGGCGGTTTTCCTTGAGGAAGGCTGCCATTTTTTCGCCTAGTTGTTTTTCACTTGGTGTGACAACATAGGCTGGTAATTCTTCAAGACCGAGTTCTACTAATAAGTTTTTTGTCATGTTTTTTCCTTTACATTTTCTTCAATCTTTTTTGATATGCACCTTAGGTACTGGGGACGTCGCTAACTAACTTTGTGAGTCTGTATGGAAATCTAATGCAATATTGATCAAGATTTCCAACAGTCTCATCAAAGTGGATTTAGCTGACTGATTTTTGAACCTAAGGTTTCAAAAATCCCCACATAACAGTACGGCGGTGCATATCCCTCTAGCAAGTCTTCGACTTGCCACTAACGATTTTAGAGCACAGTATTACTCACTATTCTGCGTCTTCTGCTAAGAGTTTAGCTCGTGTTTCTTCATCCAAAAGTGGGTAACCTAGGCGTTTGCGTTCTGCAACAAAGGTTTTTGCTACGACACGGGCCAAGTTACGGATACGGGCGATATAGCCTGCACGCTCTGTTACAGATACTGCACCACGCGCGTCAAGCAGGTTAAAGGTGTGTGAACATTTGAGAACATAGTCATAGGCAGGGTGTACTAATCCTTCTTCCAAGGCACGACCAGCTTCTTTTTCAAACTTATCAAAGTTTTCAAGCAACATTTCTTGATCTGAAATTTCAAATGAATATTTTGAGTGCTCATACTCAGGCTGAATAAAGATTTCTCCGTATTTTACACCATCAGCCCATTCGATATCATAGACAGAATCCACTTCTTGAATATAAGAAGCCAAGCGTTCCAAACCATAAGTAACTTCTGCAGTCACAGGCCCAGTTGCCAATCCACCGACTTGTTGGAAATAAGTGAACTGAGTAATTTCCATCCCATCAAGCCAAACTTCCCAACCAAGACCTGCAGATCCAGTTGATGGGTTTTCCCAGTTGTCCTCAACGAAACGAATATCGTGTTCCAAAGTATTGATTCCCAATTTTTCCAAAGACTCAAGGTAAAGTTCCTGGATATTTGATGGAGATGGCTTCATGACCACTTGGAATTGGTGGTGTTGGTAAAGACGGTTAGGATTTTCTCCGTAACGACCGTCAGCAGGACGACGTGATGGTTCTACATAAGCCGCATTCCATGGCTCAGGTCCGATAGCACGAAGGAAAGTGTAAGGACTCATGGTTCCCGCACCTTTTTCGTTGTCATAAGCCTGCATAAGCATACAACCTTGGTCATTCCAAAATTGTTGCAAAGTCAAAATAATTTCTTGAAATGTTAATTTCTTAGACATTGAATACTCCTTAATAAAAATAATTTCTTGCGACACGAGTCTGCCTCGTCGATTATACGAGGCAAGACGAGTTAGTACTGCGTCTAGCTCAGCACCCTAGTACTGAGCATGGGGCAGTCCGACTGTAAGGAGGTTTCTGCCACTGATGCAGTGGAAAGTCAATTTTTTAGACATTGTTTACTCCTTTTTATATAAATTACTTGCGACACGAGTCTGCCTCGTCGATCATACGAGGCAAGACGAGTTAGTACTGCGTCTAGCTCAGGCACTCTAGTGCTGAGCGTGGGGCAGTCCGACTGTAAGGAGGTCTCTGCCACTGACGCAGTAGAAAGTCAATTTTTTAGACATTATTTACTCCTTTTTATATAAATTACTTGCGACACGAGTCTGCCTCGTCGATCATACGAAGCAAGACGAGTTAGTACTGCGTCTAGCTCAGGCACTCTAGTACTGAGTGTGGGGTAGCCCGACTGTAAGGAGGTCTCTACCACTTACGCAGTAAAATGTTAATTTCTTAGACATTGTTTACTCCTTTAGTTTTTATATTTCTTTTTCAATTAATTTCTGCTGAACAAACCAATTTAACAAGGGAAGAGTTTTATCTGTATTTGCCCATAAATGATAAGAATCGAAGACCGCTTGTACACTACCTAGATTTTCTACCAACTTATCTATTGTCAAAAAACTACGCCAGTATTCGTAAAAAATACTTGCATAGTTCTTATCATAAGTCGAAGAACCAAAATCATTCAATGAATGCCAACCATACTTCTTCTGAAAAAGTTCTACAAGAGATTGATTACAAATTTTTTCCGCTTGAAATTCCTCTTCTGTCAAGAAATACTTGCGACTAATATATTCAACCATCCCCTCTTCGAACCATATATAAGAGTCGTAACCATCAAAATCATCTAAAAAATGCTCCGACCAATGAGCTAACTCATGTCCTACAATCTGCAAGAGGAAATTTTCAGATAAAGAATGATAGTGACTTTCTATTGCTTGAGTTTGCTGAGAACACTCGTAGTCCATCAACTGATACAAATACAACTCTTTCCAAACAGCTAAATCAGGCGTCATAACCATTCGTCTATTATTTGTATAGGCTGGAACAGCACTTTCCCTAATAATCTGTGTAGCAGCATTAAAACTTGACCAAATAACGGCTTGCGGTAAATCACAGACTGCAAGTTCATTCTTTAAAAAAGATTGATAATCTTTCAACTTTTCAGTATTTCTTACTACAAAATCACGAAATGTAGCTAGTTGACTATCGTCTTTTACAAGATAAAGGTTTTCCACGTCTCTCCTTTCTTTCACATAATAGACTGAATAAGCGAAAGAACCGCGTCCGACAATCCTAGGTTGATTTAACCTAGGGGCGTCAAAAACGCGGTTCCACCCTAATTTATTACTTCATTGTTTTTGAAAATACTACAGAAAGCGCCAGCTCTTTATTTTGTCCTACTTGGCTCCCACTATCCCAAGCTCGCTTGAAGAACGCCATAAGACTTTCTTTCCTGCTGACTATTATATCAAAAATTAGAACAATGTACAATTCTTTTTATGATTTTCTAGAAATCCATATCATCAACTCGTGGAGCACCCGACTGAACAGCTATCGTTTTTAATGTTTCTAGCTCCTCATGACTCAGTTCAATTCCAAAGCAATCAAGATTAGCTTGAATACGAGAAGCTGTGACAGATTTCGGAAGTGGTAAAAATCCTTCTGCTAAGCTCCAGGCCAAGGCTATCTGAGCAACCGATTTTCCATGATTTGCCGCGATTTCTTGGACTTCCTTACTATCAAATAGTTCTCCCTGACCAAAAGGTCCCCAAGCTTCCAATAAAATTCCTTTTTCTCGACAGTAATCTACGACTTCCTCTTGATAGACACCTGGAGCCAAACGAACTTGATTGACCGCTGGAAGAATTTTTGCTGTTTCAAGCAAGGCATCCAAATGATGGGGAAGGAAATTACTAACTCCGATAGCACGGATTTTGCCTTCTAGGTAAAGATCTTCCATCGCTCTCCAGACTTCTGAATTTCGGATTTTCCATTGGTCATTTTCTCTGAGCGGTTTTGGATTTGGCCAATGAATCAAATACAAATCCAAATATTCCAAGCCCAGCTTCTCTAAAGACTCTTCAAAAGCCTGACGAGCTTGCTCATAGTTGTGATTTCTATTCCAGAGTTTGCTGGTTACAAAAATTTCCTCACGCGGAACGCCACTATCTTGAATAGCACGACCAACACTTTCTTCATTTTTATAGATAGCTGCCGTATCGATATGGCGATAGCCTGCCTTTAAAGCCTCTAGGACAGCTTGGTAAGCAATCTCCCCATTTTCAGCCTTCCAGGTTCCAAAACCCAGAACTGGTATTGTAACGCCATTATTTAAAGTATAAGATTTCATTATTTTTCCTTTCTATGAGAAGAAAATCCAAAGAAACAAATTCTCAATGAAAACTTATCTCTTTAGATTTTTTGAATTATTGGTCACGGTCGTAGTAAAGCTGGTGAGCTTGAAGACGAGAATCTAACAAATCTGGTACGGTTACAAAGTCATAACCTTGCCCTTTCAAATAGTCAATAACCTTCGGTAGAGCATTTACCGTCTCAGCATGGATATCATGCATGAGAATAATAGAACCATTCTTAACTTCACGCTGAATTTCTGTCAAGATAGCTGCTTCATTTTTACTCTTCCAGTCCAGACTGTCCACATCCCACATAATAAAACTCAAGTCTAGGCTATTGCGAATGTCGTCTGTAATGGCCCCATAAGGCGGACGCATGAGTTTTGAACTAGAACCTAGCACTTTAGTTAGCGCATCCTCTGTATCAATAATCTGTTTTTTAGCGTCATCAAGCGAAAGCTTTGAAAGAACTGGATGGCTCCAACTATGGTTTCCAATGACATGACCATCTGCTTTCATGCGTTTCAAAATTTCTTCATTGCCAGAAACATTCTTACCTAAAACGAAGAAAGTTGCCTTAATACCATACTTAGAAAGTGTATCTAATGCTTGATTTGTAGTTGCAGGATTTGGTCCATCATCAAAAGTCAAGGCCACCACTTTACGATTTTTCTTTTCATAATAAGCCTTATATAGCTCGGTATCCTTATCTAATAAATAAGAGGACTGAATAACTTCAAAGAAACTAGATACTGGCAAGGCAATCTCATCCAGATTTTCAACCGCCTGACTTGGATAAAGGATAATCTGACTATCCTTGTAATCAAAATTCCATGCAGACAAGTCTTGGTCAGACAAGCCTTTAACTATCTGATCAATCTTTTCTTGTTCTAATTTCTTATCTTGTAAGAAAGAGGTAATTTCTTTTAACAGCTTCTCTTTAGCCTTACTAGCATCTGAAAATAATTGATCAAGTGTAAAAGGTTTGCCATCTTCTGTCAAATGGACTTTTGCCAGATTAGTTTTTTCAGTCTCTTCAACTCTTGAAGAAGTTAAATCATAGACTTGTTTCACCACACTTCTGTTGACAATCCCTTTTAAAGTCGAATCCTGTTTCTCCGTATAATAAAAAACCAGATTTTCCTTATCCTCTAGATTGTCTTTAATATCCTGTGTCATGATTTCTTTTACAGACGAAATCACTTGCTCCCCTTGAAGAGGATAATAGGCAATCACTTCGGCTTGCCCTTTACGAAAATGATCTTTCTGATTTCCCTCACTCAATTGATCATCTTTCTCTTTTTTGAGCGTTTCAATCCTTTGTTCAAAACGCTGCTTTGTGTAGACTTTATAACCAATTATTGATCCAAGGACACAAATACTTACTGAAAAGATAGCTACTAGGGCTATTAATCCGATTCTCTTTTTATCGTGCTCAACACGTTTTGCTCTACTTTTATCCATAAGACCATCATATCAAATTCAAGCTATAATTTCAATGATTTTGGAGGAAATAGTATATTAAAAGAGGGGCGAGCCCCTCTTAAGATTTTATTTGACAGCTTCCTTCAAGGATTCTACCTTATCCAAGCGTTCCCATGGAAGATCGATATCTGTACGTCCCATATGTCCATAAGCCGCTGTTTGACGGTAGATTGGACGTTTGAGATCCAGCATTTGGATGATTCCTGCTGGACGAAGATCAAAAATCTGACGTGCTGCAGCTTCTAATTTGCTTTCAGCTACTGTTCCTGTACCAAAAGTATCAATACGAACAGATACAGGTTGCGCAACACCGATAGCATATGCCAATTGTACTTCCGCCTTCTTAGCAAGACCTGCTGCAACAATGTTTTTAGCAATGTAGCGAGCTGCATAAGAAGCTGAACGGTCCACCTTAGTCGCATCCTTACCAGAAAAGGCACCACCACCGTGACGTGAGTAACCACCATAAGTATCTACAATAATTTTACGACCAGTCAAACCTGAGTCCCCTTGAGGACCACCGATTACAAAACGACCTGTCGGATTGATAAAGAATTTGGTCTCATCATCAAGATAAGATGCTGGAATCACTTCTTTGATAACCTTGTTAATTACATCTTCATGAATTTGTTCATTGCTAACTTCTGGATCATGCTGAGTAGAAATAACGACTGTATCCACGCGCACTGGCTGGTCATTTTCATCATATTCAACTGTAACTTGAGATTTAGAATCTGGACGAAGATAGCTGATTTCACCAGACTTACGAAGCTCTGCTAAACGACGAACCAACTTGTGACTGAGTGAGATTGGAAGTGGCATGAGTTCTTCTGTTTCATCTACCGCAAAACCAAACATGAGACCTTGGTCTCCAGCACCAATCAAATCAAGTGGATCTTGATCCGCATTTCCACGAACCTCCAATGCTTCGTTAACACCTTGAGCAATATCTGGCGATTGCTCCACCAAAGATGGGTGTACTCCCACCGTCTCAGCAGAAAATCCATATTCTGTATTGGTATAACCAATCTCTGCAATGGTATCACGAACCACACGGTTAATATCTACATAAGCTGTAGTTGAAATTTCACCAAATACATGAACTGAACCAGTATAAACAGCTGTCTCAGCAGCAACGTGTGCCTCTGGATCCTTTGCTAAAATAGCATCCAAGATAGCATCTGAAATTTGGTCTGCGATCTTATCCGGATGCCCCTCAGATACAGATTCAGACGTGAATAATTTACGTTCTGACATAAAAATGTCCCCCCTTAAAAATAGTGTTATAGAGTTACAAAGTACTGATAGGTATTTCTTAGTGATAAATGCCTACCATCTTATCGGGACTATATAACTTCACCATTATATCATTTTTTAGCGCAATTTGCAGTCCATATACTCAATAAAAATCAAAGAACAAGCTAGAAAACTAGATGCAGATTGCTCAAAGTAGAGTTTTAAGGTTGGCAATAAAACTGATGAAGTCAGATCAAAACACCGTTTTGAAGTTAGAAATAAGGAGGCTGGGAAAAAGTCTTGAAAATTAAAAAACACATAGTCAAGTCTTGAAAAAACTTGAGACTATACGTTTTATTGTGGGAATATTTACTTTATTTTTCTTAAAATTGAGTTTTAGTTCAACCTCATCAAAATCTATATAACTTATCAATTTGCTACATAGAACCGGTGCGTTTTTCATGTCTAACGTTTTAGAAAAATATCTGTCAATTCACTATATTTTATATTTGTTTACATTTTTCTTCAACCAAGTTTCCATCACTCATTACATAAACTCGGTCAACCTTATCAAGAAGGCGTGTATCATGTGTAATCATAACAACACCTCTTCCTTGCTCATGGGCAATTGAAGCCAACATATCCGTTACTTGGTAAGCCCTCTCTGTATCAAGACTGGCTGTAGGCTCATCTGCAAGCACGATGCTAGGATTGTTGTAAAGCGCCCTAGCAATCGCAGCACGTTGACGTTCGCCACCAGATAGAGCCTTGGGATACTGATTTTGTACTTTGTCCAAATCCAACAAGTCAAACAGCTCTTTTCGATCACTTTTACTATTTTTTACCTTATCCAGTCTGTCAATCAAATCCAGCTGTTCCTTAACCGTTAGAAAAGGAATTAAGTTTGAAGCTTGGAGAATGAAGCCAAACTCTCTAAAACGGAGGTCCGTTTTCTCCTTCTCCGTCAGACTGCCTGTTTCCTTCCCCTTGACTAAAATCTTTCCACTCGATGCTTCCTGAAGTTGTCCTAGAGTAGTTAGAAAAGTCGTCTTTCCAGAACCTGAAGGCCCAACGATAGCTACGAACTCTCCCGCATTTAGCTGAAAATTCGTCTCATGCAGAGCTACGACTTTCATCTTTCCTTCCCCGTATGTTTTTGTCACTTGATTCATTTCTATCAATGCTGTCATACTATTCTCCTTATCATTCTGCAATCACAGTAATCGGGTCCACCTTTAGCAAACGTGGGAGGGAAATGATACCACCAAGAAGAGCCATCAAGCAAATAACCGAGCTTAGAATCGAGTAGGCTATCCAACTTGGGTAGAAAAAGAAGGTAGCTGGTAAGAGAAAAATCACTCCTCCGATAGCAAGCAAGGATAAAGCAATCCCCATACCAGATAGAAGCAAGATCTGACAGAACAGAGACCATACAATGGTTTTAATCTGTATCCTCTGAGCCCGCATAATTCCATAAAGTCCTAGCTTTTGTATGGTAATGATATAAACAAATATACCCACAATCAAGCCTGTTATAACAATCATAGCGATAATCATTCCTGAAAATACATTAACTTGAGGTGTGTAACCAGGAATTTTCGAAATCATTTTTGGGATAGAAATCTGTTTCAGTCCATCGCCAGTCACTTCTATGTCATTTTTCAAAACCAAGGCAGATATCGACTTATTAGAGTTCAAGGTTCCTTGCAAAATCCAATAAGTTGTCAAACTTGTAAAGACAACAGGCTCGGTGAAAAATTTATTTCCTTGAGTCAGACCTACAATCTTGTAACTTGCCTCGCTTCCATTAAGCTGAATGGCATCACCTAGCTTAATTCCATAGTTTTCAAAGGACTGATCTACGACAACCTCATCATCGCTTTCAGGATACCGTCCCTCTGTCAAACTAGGAGAGATAAAATCGTCCCACTCCTGAGCAAAGACGGAAACATTGACCTTTTCACTATCATCGACTAGATTGGTCACAGCGAACATATAACCCAGTGGAGCGGCCTCCTCAGATCTCTTTTCCTTATAATCCTTTTCAGGAATAAAAGATGCTGTCAAATTATCATTTGCGTAGTCAGATAAAACCACACCAGTCGCTTGCCAGTTATCAATTGCTGCTCTATTATTTCTAACAAGACCTAGAGCCAGACTCGTCATGAAAAAGACCATAAAAGAAATAAGAAAAATAGTGGTTAAAATCAAACTATATCGCAGTTTGTTACGTAATATTTCTTTGATAGCAAGATACATTGTTATCTCCTTTAACTTTTCCAAGAGGCATCAATTAGACACCCCACTACTATAAAAATAGGAGACAGAAAATCTGTCTCTGTGTGCAAAACAAATATCACTAATCAAATTAAATAAAATCAAGAAAATAAGTAAATATTTTTCGTAAAAATGAATTATTTACTTACAAATATAATTAATTATGAATATTAATAAGCGTTTAGGAATTTATCTATCGTATCATTTTCACAGTATGCTGTCAAGAAAATTGATTTTGAAAAAGCACTTTATTCTTTTTGTAACCTTTCTGTAATAATTCTCTGCTAAAAAAATGATAAAATAGGTATGTACTGTTAAGGAGAGAACCATGTCCGTAAAAAAATTACAATCATATGAGGTAGACTATCAAGACGAATTAAACCAGCAACTTCCTCGCTATCAGGATTATGCGCCCGAATCACAATCTGATACCAGTTTTCAAGAAATCCTATTTTTTGTTAATGTCGCTGTTTTTTGTATCTGTATTGCTATCTTTAGTTTTATCTTTTTGGCGTTAAAATTATCAACTGCTCTTGCTTTTATCGCAGCAATCGGATCCAGCTTACTTGTTCTAAAAATCCAACGCTCTATTATCAAACGAAAACTAAAAAGATAAATCCAAAATATCGCCCCAACTGGAGCGATATTTTTATTTTTTCTTTTTAGATGGTGTCTGAATGGCAATCTTCACTTCAAAGATTGTTCCTTTTGGTTTATTATCTTTAACAGTAATGGTTCCTTTTAAGGCATCTACAATCTGCTTGGCCAGTGATAATCCTAAACCAAAACCTCCTTTTTGACGAGTTCTAGCCTTGTCCACTCGATAAAAACGATCAAAAATTTTCTTCTTATCTTCTGCTGAAATACCGACTCCATTATCAGAAACAAGTAAATACAGATTACGGTCAGTCGCTGAAATCACAAAATCAATTTCACCATCCTCTTCAGTATACTTGACAGCATTATCAAATAGGATAGTCATCAGTTGTTTCAAAAGAAGCTGGTCTGTGACAATCGTGCGATGGATGCGATTTTCAAAACGGAAAACACGATCATTTTCCGAAGCAATCATCTCATAATTTGTGAAAGTCGTATTAAAAAAGCTAGTTGAAACTTCTGCAAGTTCCGGCTTAATTCCATCATCTCTCCGAGCTAAGTTCAGCAAGTTTGTCGTCAAAAAACGCATATTTCGGACTTCTTCCAAACTCGACGCAATGCTTTCACTCACATCCATAATGGTAGCTTCTGGCTTCCGGAAAAGTGTCTCTAAACGATTTTGTAAAACTGCAAGTGGAGTTCGTAACTCATGACTAGCATTTTCCACAAAGGACTGCTGCTTCTGCATGCTCTCAAGCAGAGGACGAACACTGACCCTAGCTAGATAGAGACTGGCAAGTAAAGACAAAATCCAGAAACTAGCCATCACAACGACAATCAATTGCTCATGCTTTTGACTGGCCTGCTCCAACTGACTTGTATTAATCAAGACAGCCGCATACTTGATATTGGTTGAAACCGAACTAATATTCGTTTCCATCAAAATCATGCGATAGATTTCTTCTTGTCCATAGCTATTAAAAACCTGAATCTGGTAGATATGGCCTAGTTCTTTTTTCTCTAACTTAATCTTATCCAATCCCAAAAATCGGTTTCCAGAAAGGAGCTGGATAAAATTCTTATCAAAAAGAATGACTTCTGTGTTGGAACTAACATTGGGTTTTATCTCAGTCTTACTAGTATCTGTAGTGGCATTCTCTAAATCTTTAATCTCTTCTGTCGCCCTATTTACCGCAAGTTGGATAACTGCCTGAGGATTGTTGCTCAAGCCATGGAGCGTATCATCCACCGAAGTATATAGACTCGAATGCATAACTTGCAAAATAATCAGAGTCATGGTAGAGAAAATCAGGGTGAAAACACCGAAGTTGCGGATAAAGTAACTAAAGTCATCCGCATACCATGTTTTTTTTAGTTTACTGAACATCTTTTAAAATATACCCAACACTACGCAAGGTTTGCAAATTCTCTGCAAAAGTGGTTCCTTTTAATTTCTTACGGACTTTTGAAACATAAACTTCGACAACTGAAATAGTTGTATCACTATCAAATCCCCATAGACGATCAAAAATCTGAGTCTTAGGCAAAATAACATTTTGATTTTGAAGGAAATAAACTAGTAAATCGAACTCTTTCCCCAGCAATTCGACAGGAGTATCTTCAACCTTAACGGTATTGGTTGATAAATTGATGAGAATATCTCCATAAGATAGCGTATTTTCATTAAACTTACCTGAACGTTTGAGAAGCGCTTGAATCCGCATTTTGAGTTCTTCTAGGTAGAAAGGCTTGGTCAGATAATCATCTGCTCCCAATTCAAATCCATGTCCCTTGTCATCCAAACTTTCCTTGGCAGTCATAATCAGAACTGGTGTCGTAATTCCCTTTTCACGCAATTCTTTCAAGACTTGGAAACCATTTTTTTCTGGCAACATCAAATCGAGCAAAATCAAGTCATAAACGCCACTTTCAGCTTCGTAGAGACCTTCTTCTCCATCAAATACCTGCATGACATCCGCAAAATCGTCTAAAAAGTCAAATACTGAATTTGACAGGCCTAAGTCATCCTCAACTAATAAGATTTTTATCATGAGAAACTCCTCCTTATTAAAACCATTATACCAAATTTGCCTTAAAAAAAACTCAACTCTCTGCATTTTACATGAGATAGCTGAGTTTTATTTTCATTTAGTCTTGATTATTTAGTTCCGTATTGAAGAACAACTGCTTCCACTGCAGCTTTTTCACGGTTAATCAGATCAACACGCGCTGCAATTTCCTTGATTCCCATACCGATGTTACGGCTAAGAGCAAGGTCAGAAAGTTGTGGCTCAAAGAATTCCTTGTATTCCGCCAAGCGTTGATCTGTCTTAAATACATGAGCAGGAAGGATAACAAAGCTATCAAAGCTCATATCTCCTCCAAGAGCTGCCTTAATCCAAGACCAGTTTTCACGAGCCCAAGACCATGCTGTTTCCTGAGTTGCTTGATGGTTTAAGAACTGGAAGTACCAAGCAGACAAGTCTTGTGGTTTGACCACAAATTTGTCCTTCCAAGAAGCAATCAAGGTTTGGATATTGTCCGCATCTGTACTATAGGCAAGGGCTGCTGCCAACTGACGTTTAAAGACAGCATCTGTTGCGTGCGTATAAGTATCAAGATAAAGTGCTAACAAGTCTTTAGTCTCATGATGTTTCATCTCATTAATCAGAACTTGTGAGCGAATAGCTGCTGGGAGTCCTGCAAGATTCTCCTTGTGTGCTGCGAAGATTTGGCTAGCAACTTGACTAGCTTCTACATCATTTGAGCGAATCATCATAGAAATGGCCAACTGACGAACCAATTCATCCTCGTCTGATTCTCCATCCTTAGCTTCGAAACCAAGACGGTCATAGTTGTGACGAGCCAATTTAGCAACCAAAGCTTTGAAGGCTCTTTCAGCTTCTGTTCCTTCATCGATAAAGCGCTCGAGGGCAGAAATCACTTGAGAAATGGCTGAAACGACAAGGTAAGATTCTTCCTTAGCAAGTTTATCAAGGACTGGGAGCAAGTCAGCATAAGAAATGTGCCCTGCTTCAGCAAGCAAACGACGTTCTTGGACGATTTGCAGTTTGCTTGTATTATCAAGATCAACTAGGTCAGTAATAACTGCATCTAACAATTCTCCTTGATAGTCTGTAATATAGTGGGCTGTATTTTCAGTGTTGAGACGAAGAGCTCCTTTGTTTTCAGCAAGAAGGGCTGCGTAGCCAGGAATTTCGATGCTTTCAGTTTCAAGTGTATCAGGCAAGCCTTTCCAGTTGCTATTCAGTGGCACAACCCAGAGACGGTTCTTGTCTTCGTGCTCACCGATGAAGAATTGTTTTTGTGAAATCTTCAAAACATCATTTTCAACTTTGACAGTAAGAACTGGGTAACCAGGTTGTTCCAACCAAGAATCCATAAAGGCTGCGACATCACGTCCAGACGCTTGACCAAGAGCATCCCAAAGGTCACGACCAATGGTATTGCTGTATTGATGTTTTTCAAAGTAGGCATGCAAACCTTTGGCAAAATCGGCATCACCTAGCCAACGACGAAGCATGTGCATGAGGCGGCTTCCTTTGGCATAGACGATAGCACCGTCAAATAGTGTATTAATTTCATCTGGATGCTTAACTTCGACGTGAACAGATTGAACACCATCAGTCGCATCACGTTTCAAGGCAGACGGAACACCACCTGTTTGGAAATCTTCAAAGATATTCCAGCTTGGCTCAATGGCATCCACACAGACGTATTCCATCATGTTAGCGAAGCTTTCATTGAGCCAAAGGTCATCCCACCATTTCATAGTAACGAGGTTACCAAACCATTGGTGAGCCAACTCATGTGCCACAACAAGAGCAACTTGTTGACGACTGGCAAAAGTTGAGTTCTCATCCACAACCAAGTAAACTTCACGATAGGTCACAAGACCCCAGTTTTCCATAGCTCCAGCTGAGAAGTCAGGAAGGGCGATGTGGAGAGATTGAGGAATTGGGTACTTAACTCCATAGTAATCTTCGTAAAACTCGATAGAGCGAACAGCGATATCCAGTGAGAAATCAAGGTTTGATAGTGGATGAGCTTTGGTTGAGTAAACACCTACGAGGGTACCGTTTTTAGTTTTAGCCGTTACACCTTGCAAATCACCCGCAACAAAAGCCAACAAGTAAGAAGACATGCGAGGTGTTGTCTCAAACTTCCAGATACCTGTTTCCTTACGGTTTTCAACATCGATTTCTGGCATGTTAGACAAGGCCAATTCACCTTCTACTTGGTCAAAACGTAGAGAGAAGTCAAAAGTTGCTTTGGCTTCTGGCTCATCCACACATGGGAAGGCTTCGCGCGCAAAATGGCTCTCAAATTGAGTAGACAATACTTCCTTCTTGACTCCATCAACTGTGTAGTAAGATGGGTAAATCCCTGTCATGTTGTCTGTAATTTTTCCTGAGAAAGCGATAACCACTTCAACTTGACCTACTTCCGCAAGTTCAATATGAAGGGCTTCATTGTCATGATCAACTGTAAATGGACGAGCTTGACCTGCAACTTCTACAGAAGCGATTTCCAAGTCTTTTTGGTGGAGGGAGATGCGATCACTCTGTGCTTGACCACTAATAGTCACCTTTCCTGAAAAGGTCTTGGTCTCACGACTCAAGTCTAAAAATAAATCATAATGTTCAGGAACAAATTGCTTAATAAAATGTTCAACTGCCTGCATAGTTTTCTCCTATCTAAGTTTAAGAGCTAGAGCTCTTCTTTAAACAAACTTATTATATCATGTTTTGTCTAAGAAAAAAGGATTGGACAGCGATTTCCAAAACTTTCTTCCTTCTAGAAGTCTACAGTGGGTAAACCTTGCGAAATTCTTCTAAAACAACCTTGCTTTCATGTGTAAAAGTCAGTCCTGCTTCTCTCATCCACTTGGCGAAACAATCCTCATGAACCTGACGCCAATAGGCTAGGGATTTGTCACCTTCCCCTTCATTAAAGGCATGTTGCGCAGAAACTTGATTAAAGGGCTGAACGGAAACCCTTGTAATTTCGACAATGCAGACAGCCTGATTTTGACTGTCTAAAATGATGTCAAAGGTGCCTTCTTGCGGAAGAAGTTCGCCTTCTAGTGCGTAAAGGTCGTAGGCTGACGCTGTTGCTGTCTTTTCGCCTTTAAACACCAAATCCGCTAAAAGGTCTGGTTCCACTCCAAAAGCCCAAGCATCGATTTCATCTCCGATAGAAGAATTGATTTGCTTGTATTTATTCCACATTTCTTGCGGTGTCATGGGTGCTCCTTTGTAATTTTTTACTTTCTTCTTTTATGTGTTTAAGATGGTCTGGATGGTCAATCTCTAAGTTAAAAATCTCTGGAATAGAACTATAGTGGATAATGCATTCGATACCCATCTGATTCATTTTTTGTAAGAAAGAAACATTCAGATATCCTGCTACAGCAAAGTCAATATTTTTAATCCTTGCTTTATCCTGCATCTGTCTCAGCATATCTAACATTATTGGACTTTCCATATCATGCCATTGACTGTTTCTCACAGTGGCAAAAACAAAGGAAGTCAAATCATTCATTCCAACTACAATCTTTGAAATGCCCGTTTCCATTATTCTGTCCAAGTCAAAATACGCTGACGGTAATTCAATCATAGTGCCGACTTTCCCAGTAAAATCATGCTGACGCAATACTCTAATAGCTTGCTTTAACTGTTCAGCATCATTGACAAAAGGAAAAATAAGAGACAGATTGGGATTATTTTGATAAACCTCTGTAACGACATTTGCCTCAGCCTGAAATTCATCCAGACACGCTAGTAAACGCCTAATTCCTCTATAACCAAACAAGGGATGATTTTCATCAAAATGCTCTTTAGTCCCCTCTAAATAATTGGCTTCTGTATTCGTTAATTCTGAAAAACGATACCAGACTTCTTCATCTGAGTACAGGGAGCAGATAGTCTCTAGATAATCTTTTACAAATTGCTGACAACTTGGTAATAGGATGTTTTGATTGAGCTCTCTCAACAAATATTCCCCACGAATCATGCCAATGTGGTGCAATAGTTGAGGATAAATTTTTTCAAGAATTTTTTCGCCACTAAGAGCTAGTTGATTTTTCATCATTCACCTTCCAATTCATGTAAGAAGTCTTGTCCAGTTCTGGAAATCCTAATAATTCAGACTTAACCTTTAAGACTAATGGCGATGCATTTTCTTCTGTGATCTCTTGAATATCCATCCAAATATATCCAAGTGAATCATTCGCACCATCAGACACAGCTTTCGAAATCGTAACTTGAGGTGCACTCTCATTCATTTCAACATCATACAAGGCCATGATATGGTGAACCATAAAATTTTTTAACTCTTCCCTGACGAAAACATCGTAGATTTGAGGATTAGAGTAGCTTCTAACAGTAAATCCCGTCTCTTCCATAACTTCTCTAGTCAGCGTTTCCGTCAGTCCTTCACCAAGTTGCTGACTGCCTCCAGGTAGATCATACCGATGTTGATAAGGGCCTCTCGTTTTTTCAATGCAGAGTAACTTCCCATTTTCAAAGCAAACAGCGTAGACTCCAAAGTGTCTTTTGATTTCCATCAGATCCTCCTACTTCAAAGACCAGCCACCATCTATTGTCAAAATTTGTCCCTGCATGGCAGATGCCTTTCCACTGGCCAAAAAGAGACTGACTTCTGCCACTTCCTCTGGCTCGATCCAGCGTTTGATTGGTGTTTCACTAGCCACCCAGTCAGCCAATCCACCTGGCTCAAAATCCGCAGCGGTCATAGCTGTCTTGACTGCTCCTGGAGCAAGCCCAAATACCTGAATCCCAGCTTCTGCATAGTCTAGAGCCAACTGCTTGGTAAAGCCTGCCAAGGCGTGCTTCGAAGAAGTATAGGCGTGTCCACCGCCACCTGCTAGGCTAGAAGCAATGGAGCACATATTGATGATGATTCCCTTTTTATTTTCCAACATTTGTGTCAAATAAAATCGAGTCAACTCTACTGGAGTCACGTAGTTAATTTCAAAAATTTCTTGAATTTCCTGCGCTGTCTGTTCCAACAGTGGTTTATAATCATCCAAAACTCCAGCAGTATTGCACAAAACATCAACCTGAGGACACCAATCAAAAATAGGCTCCAAGTCCAAGGTCAAATCTCTCTGTAAAAAGTGGAAATCACCCTGTAAGAGTGGATTTTCACCTTGGTCAACTCCATAAACTTGATAGCCATTCTCTAAAAAAAGTTGAGCTTGAGCCATGCCAATTCCTGAACTCACTCCTGTAATGAGTACACGTTTAGTCATGCACTTCTACCCAATCCGTCGCTAAAACATCACAAGGTGTCGGGCTCCACATGGAAAAACCTTCTCCCTCACCAGACACGTTGATGAGGAAATAGGGCGTCACTTCTAGGGCCACACCATTTTGCTCGATAGTGTCAAAAAGTTGGACATAGTTTTCAGCACCTCCCCATCCAGTTCGTACAAATTTTTTCTTAGCCTTTAACCCAGGCAGGATTTCTTCGAAAGTCATATTTTTTCTCCTTTTATATCAATAATTCTTCAATTAATTATAACAAAAAATGCTTTAAAATTCCTTTTGACTCATCCTAATTCAAAATCAATAAACTTTTTATTACCATTTCTAGCAACAATGACCTCAGGTTTTTTTGAGACAAAGTTTAAATCACTATCTGAAACTTATATAAGCTTTTTCTTTTTTAAAACAATTCAATAAAATCATATCTATAAAAAATGATAAGGTAATTTGAATCTAGAATCGTACAATATCGCTTCTGAAATATTTCTAGAATTGCTTTAAATTCCTTAATCAATTTGTTCAGTTTCTATTTCAATATACTATAAGATGAGACTGGATAAAAAGTCTTTGCGATCACAAAAACGCATAGTATCAGGTGTTCAAAAAAAAAACTTGATATTATGCGTTTTATTGTAGGAAAATTTACTTGATTTTCTATTGAAATTGAGTTTTCTCCCAGACTTAGTGTTATAATCTCTCAATCAATTCTTGCATTTGAACATCATCTGGAACCAGTTTTAAGTAAGATTGAGCATTGACTTTTGCTTCCTCAAAGTATCCCAATTCACGCAAGAGATAGATATAGTGTTCCAGAAACTCTGGATTGTCCTTCAAATCTCCTGCTAACTCTTGGTAATACTCGTAGGCAGTATCCAAATAGTCCATCTCTTGATAGGAACGGGCAATCATCCACTTGGTCAAGAGATTTTCTGGCTCCTCACTTTGTAAGTCTAAAATATCCTCATAACGCTCTTGTTCTAGATAAATAGTAGCTAAACGGAGTAAGATTTCTTCTGTATCCTCAGCGTCTTCTTTTGCAGTAAGGAGATAATTTTCTGCACCACTAGCATCATGCAGTTCATAAGAAAATTGTGAAGCAGCTAGCAAGAGACGAGTTTCAAAGGGATTTTTCTCCAAGCCTTGCTTAACGATACGCAGGGCTTCTTGAGCTTGATGTTCCTTATGTAAGGCCTGGCTATAGCCATACTCATAGCCTTCAAATTCAGGAGAAATGGTATCAATCTGCTTAAAGTAGAGGACAGCTTTTTGGTATTCTTCTTGATCAAAGTAAAGACTGGCTAACTCAAAAGCTGTTAGGTCATCGTATTCTAACTCCAGGGCTTTTTCTAAAAACTCTGTAGCTGTTTCAAATTTCCCTAACTGGGCATAGGCAAATCCAATCCGTTGATAGGTAGAAATGCCCGTTTGCTCATAAATCGAACGATTATCTAACTGGGCATATCCTTGAATAGCCTCTTGGTAATTTTCCAACTCACTATCCAACTCTGCCAAGCCCAATATCAATAGAGGATCCTCTGAATAAGTCAATGCTTCTAGCAACTTCTCACGCGCCACATCTGTCAAACCTTCCATCTGGTAAAGGTCTGCCTTAAGAAGCAAAGCCGAAACATACCAGTCACTGTCAGCTTGGATTTCCTCTAGATAGGCAAAGGCTTCTTCTATTTGACCATCTTCGCTAGCAATAGTTGCTAGATTAAGATGAACCTCTGGAAAGTCCTCTACGATTTTCAGGTAAATTTCCTTGGCCTGAGGATAAAAACCAATTCCTTCTAGATAGGTGGCTAACTCATACAGAAGGTCACTTGGATCATTTTCTAAAGCTTTGACGAAATAGTACTCAGCCTTGGTTAAATCTTGCTCTTCCAAAGCCTGTAACATCTGTTGACTATTGTTCACTCTTTACTTCCTCTCCTTCTAATTCATATAGGCCACTAACTACCTTATACCATTCAAAAATAGCTGAAATGACAACTTTAGCAGAGGCATAAACTGGAATACCGAGCAAGACTCCCCAGATACCAAACATGGATCCTGAAGTTAACAAGACAAAAAGAACATTAATAGGATGGATGTTTAATTGACTTCCCAAAATCAATGGAGAGACAAAACGGCCTTCAATAGTTTGTTCTACGATAAAGACAATCACTACTTTCAAAAGCATGACTGGCCCAGCAATCAAGCCCAATACTAGGGCAGGAAGCATGGCTAAGAAGCTACCCAGATAAGGAACCAGATTTAAAATACCAGCAGTAACCCCCAACGTAACTGCATAGCGTAGACCAATAATCTTGAAGAAAATCATAAACATTACCGCTACAATAATAGCCACTGTTACTTGCCCTCTAACATAGTTGGACAACTGTTGATTCACATCTGACAAAACCTGTCCAACAGGCTCCTTCAATTTCGTCGGCATGAATTGGGTCAAATAGTTACGCAAACCTTTCCCATCACGCAAGAGATAAAAGAGCATGAAAGGAACGATAATCAAGGCAACAATCACTTGAGATGCCCCACTAATAAAGGCACTCACCCAATTGACTGCCTGAGATGAAACCTTACTTGCCCAAACTGTAGCCTGACTAGAGAAGTTTGTTAAAACTTGCTCTAATTGAGGTCTGAAATCATCTGGCAAACGCTTGGTGACCAAATCATTAATAACTCTGTCTGCATCTTCGAGATAGATTGGTACATTTCTTGCAAATGTTAAGATCTGACGCTGCAGATTTGGAATAGCTACTGCCAAGCCCCAAATGATAAAGATGGCGATAATCACAAAGACAATACTAATGGCTATAACGCGATTAATCTTATGCTTCTCCATCCAATCAACAATAGGATTCAGTAAATAGTATAGTAAACCAGATAGAATGACTGGCAACATCACAACTGCTAAAAAGTCTAAAACAGGTGAAAATAGAAAACTAATCTTACTTAAAATAAAAAGATTCAGTCCCAATAATAAAGTTACCAAAAATACCGTAATGGCCTTGTTATCCAAAAACCACTTGAAAAACCAAGATAGGCTAAAATGTTTCTCTTTTTGCTCCATAAATACTTCCTTTCTATCGTTCTCTCATTATACCATTTTTGAAACAAAATAACTCTTTTTTAAAGTGCTTACATGGAGACAGCGACATAAAAAATCCCCTCAAAAGAGGAGATTCGATTAGTCTTGAATATGACGGTCTAAGTTTTTCTGATAATCAGCGTTTGATTTGGCTTTTTCTTCAGCAAATTTCTTGCGGAACTCATCCATTTCTTTAGTAGTGACAATCTTATCTTGGAGTTTAAGGTATTTATAGCTATGTTCACTAGTCTTATCACCTACCCAGCCACCTGCACCAGTACCTAGAACTTTCTTCGTTACTAGCATTTGGGCACCGTCTGAGTGTACAGGAATCACCAAGGCACTGTCTGTTAACCAAGCTTGAGCTTTGGCATATTTGGCATATCGGTTTGCAAGATTTGTTTTCTCACCACTAGCATCCGTAAGTAACTCTTTAAACTTATCTAAACCAACTGCTTTGATTGCTGAACTGTCTTTACCTGGTGTTACACCTAAGGAACCAAGAAGATTTGGGCCAGATGTTGGATCAAATATATCTAGATAAGTTGAAGGATCTGCGTAATCAGGTCCCCATCCACTATTTGCATTAATATCCCAGTCAGTATTGGTATTAGAAGTAGCTAGAATTGTCATACTTGCCAATTCTTCATCAGAAACTTGTTGAATATCAACTACAACATTGTCTGCTCCAAGAGCTTCCTCGACGGATTGTTTATAAGATTGAGCTTGACGCACAAATTCTGGACGAGTAGAAGATACTGGAATATCTAAATGAATAGGGAACTGTACTCCATCAGCTTGAAGAGTTTTCTTGGCAGCTTCAAATTTAGCTTTAGCCTTATCTACATTATGAAGTGAATCCTGAGCATCATCAAGACTAACATCTTTCCATACACCATCTAATTTATCCAATTCTGCCTTAGCTACTTGCCCAAATGACTGCTCTCCTACTTGTACAAATGTTGGAGGTGTTAAACTTGTACGTAATTTACGCGGTGCTACTTCGTCCCCAAATACTTGAGAGAGACCTGCTTTACGATCTGTAGCAAAAGCCAAGGATTGACGGAAATCCTTGTTCAGCAAGGCCTTCTTAGTAGATGTTTTTTCTGCATCACTTGTTTTAGAGGTGTGATTGTAGGCAACACGGTCAATATTCGTCGAAATATAGAAAGTAGTTCCTTGTTGTTGACTATAAATAATGTTATCTTTGTATTTTTCTTTTAGCCGTTCATAGTTAGCAGAGTTTTTAAAGAGAGGTGCTGCAGGATAATTTCCTTCATCAAAACCACGTCCAAGAGAGTCTGCATCCTGACCATCAAAGTAAGACAACTTAATATCATCAATAAAGACATTTTGTTTATCCCAATAGTTTTGATTTTTGGTCATTTCTATAGAAGATTTAGATGTAAGACCTTTTAGAAGATAAGCCCCATTGTAGAGAATGCTTGTTACATCAGTCGCCTTACCAAAGTCATCTCCTTTAGAAGTTAAAAAGTCTTCACTAACAGGAGCAAGAACTCCTATTGTTGTCTTCGAATTCCAGAAAGATTCTGGATGGTTTAAAGTATAGACTACAGTATAATCGTCTGTTGCTTTTACACCAACAGTAGAAAAATCCGTTGTTTTCCCATTGATATAGTCATTCAATCCTTTAATAGAATCCTGTACAAGATAAAGTCCTTCTGATTTCTTGTCAGCTGCGTGTTTTAGACCAGTCACAAAATCCTGAGCCTTAACTTCTCCATATTCTTCGCCTTCATTGGTATACCACTTGATACCCTTACGAATTTTATAGGTATAAGTCAAACCATCTTTGGAAACAGTCCAATCTTCTGCAACTGATGGTACTAGATTCCCATATTGATCATTTTCCAGTAGTCCATCAATGACATTACCAGTAATCTGTTTTGTAGACTTTTGCCCAGAAACTGTATAATCCAGAGTTACAGGATCTGATGAAAATACATAGGCATAAGTAACTGGTTTAGTTGCTTCCTTATTCCCATTACCAGATGAACAAGCTGCTAGAACAGCTGCCGAGAGTACAGCAACTCCTGCTGCTAAGAAAACACGTTTTTTCATAAAAAACTCCTTTGCAATTTGTATAGGATTATTATAGCACTTTTCAAAAGGAAATCAATACAAAAACAAGTTAAATTTAATATTTTATTATGTTTAATTATGTGTTATAGAATTCCTCCAACTACCATTTTTGTGATATAATAGTCTTATCTTTATATAGAGGTAAAGTTATGAAAGAAACTGTTTATTTTGGAACTTATACACGCCGTACTTCCCAAGGGATTTACAAGGCAGACTTTGATACAGAAACTGGTCAGCTTTCAAATCTAGAACTTTTTGCAGCTGAGCCAAGTCCAACCTACCTGGCATTTGACCAACACCAACATCTATACACCGTTGGTAGTCAAGACAATAAGGGGGGAATTGCAGCCTATCAAACTGATGGGACTTTATTAAATCATGTCGTTGAAGAAGGAGCTCCCCACTGTTATGTTGCTGTGGATGAAAAGCGTGATTTGGTATATGCTGCCAACTACCATAAAGGACAGGTACTTGTTTATAAACGTCAGGAAGACGGTAGTCTTCTACTTAGTGATGTGGATCAACACAGTGGCCAAGGTCCACATGAGAATCAAGCTTCACCCCATGTTCACTTTACAGACTTAACACCTGACCACTATCTAGTGACCTGTGATTTGGGTACTGACCAAGTCATCACTTATGACCTTGATCAAGAAGGGAAATTATCTAAGCTCTATACCTATCACAGCCAGCCAGGAGCAGGCTCACGTCATATCATTTTCCATAATCACTATAAAATCGCTTATCTGATTTGTGAACTCAATAGCACTATCGAAGTTTTAATCTACGATGGTGTTGGCGAATTTGAACGCATGCAGGTCATTTCAACTCTACCAGACGGTTATGAAAGCTTTAATGGAACTGCTGCTATTCGTCTCTCTAAAGATGGTAAATACCTCTACGCTTCTAACCGTGGCCATGATTCTATCGCAGTATATACAATTCTTGCAGACGGTAGTCTAGAATTGTTAGAAATCGTTCCTACTCATGGTCAGACTCCACGTGATTTTGATTTGACACCAGACCAAGAATTTGTCATTGCTGTCCATCAAGACTCTGACAATGCGACCGTCTTTAAACGTAATCCTGAAACTGGTCGTCTAGCAGAACTTTCTAACGACTTCCATGTACCAGAAGCAGTCTGCATCAGTTTTGCTCCTTAAGAAAACAGAAAAAATGAACTTGGTAACTCAAGTTCATTTTTTCTTATAGTCTTTTTCCGACATTGATACGATTAATAGCACGTTGTAAAGCAATCTTAGCACGACGCTCTTGATCAATCAAGTGTTTTTCGTGGGCTTCTTCGATTTCGCGCTCCGCACGAAGCTTAGCACGTTCTGCACGGCTAACATCGATATCACGAGCACGTTCTGCAGAATCAGCAACGATTGTGATGGTATTATTGGCAATTTCAATAACGCCTCCGTTTACTGCAATCCAGTTCACGTGATCTTCATCATCAATACGTTTTACCTTTACTTCATCAACTGCTAAAACCGCAATCATATTTTCATGTCGTGGCAAGATCCCCATCTCACCATCCAGAGTTCGAACTGATACATAGCTGGCATGGTGATCATAGACGAGACCATCTGGTGTCACGATCTGGACAGTTAACTGAGCCATAGATCACCTCTTAAAATCCCATTTTTTCAGCTTTTGCAATCACATCTTCGATAGAACCTACACCACGGAAGGCATCTTCTGGCAAGTGGTCATGTTTACCATCAAGGATTTCCTTAAAGCCACGTACAGTTTCAGCAACTGGAACATAAGAACCTGGCTGACCAGTAAATTGTTCCGCAACGTTGAAGTTTTGTGACAAGAAGAACTGGATACGGCGGGCACGAGCAACCAAGGTCTTTTCTTCATCAGAAAGTTCATCCATACCAAGGATAGCAATGATATCTTGCAACTCATGGTAACGTTGAAGAACACGTTTTACTTCTGCAGCAACTGCATAGTGCTCTTCTCCAACGATTTCAGGTGCCAAAGCACGTGAACTTGAAGCGAGTGGGTCAACGGCAGGGTAGATACCCAATTGTACCAACTTACGTTCCAAGTTGGTTGTTGAATCCAAGTGAGCGAAGGCTGTTGCTGGCGCTGGGTCAGTATAGTCATCCGCTGGCACATAGATAGCCTGGATAGAGGTTACAGAACCCTTCTTAGTTGATGTGATACGCTCTTGCAATTGACCCATTTCTGTAGCAAGTGTTGGTTGGTAACCAACGGCTGATGGCATACGACCCAAAAGGGCAGATACTTCTGAACCAGCCTGAGTGAAACGGAAGATATTATCGATAAAGAGAAGCACGTCTTGGCCTTCTACATCACGGAAGTATTCAGCGATTGTCAAACCAGTAAGGGCAACACGCATACGTGCTCCTGGTGGCTCATTCATCTGACCAAATACCATGGCTGTTTTCTCGATAACACCTGATTCTTTCATTTCCCAGTAAAGGTCATTCCCCTCACGAGTACGTTCCCCAACACCAGTAAATACTGAGATACCACCGTGTTCTTGGGCAATGTTGTGAATCAATTCTTGGATCAAGACAGTTTTACCAACTCCGGCACCACCGAAAAGTCCAACCTTCCCACCTTTAAGGTAAGGGGCAAGAAGGTCGATAACCTTAATCCCTGTTTCAAGGATTTCAGAAGAGGTAGACAACTCATCAAAAGTTGGAGCTTTTTTATGAATTGGCTGACGCTCTGCATCTTCTGTAAAAGGAGCTTCCAAGTCAATGGTATCTCCCAAAACGTTGAAGACACGTCCCAAAGTTTCTTTACCTACTGGTACAGAGATTGGACGACCTGTGTCCAATACTTCCATTCCACGAGTCAAACCATCTGTTGATTCCATGGCGATAGTACGAACCATACCATCTCCCAACTCCAAGGCTACTTCAAGGACGATTTTTGTTTTTCTTTCGTCATTTTTGTAGACGACAAGTGCATTGTTAATCTCAGGAAGTTTTTCCCCTGCTGCAAACAAGACGTCTACAACGGGTCCGATAACCTGAGCAATTTTACCTGAACTCATCTCCTTCTCCTATTCTATATAAGATACTGTCGGTCCCTAGCTCAACTAGGTCCTAAGTTCATTTTCATACGAGCTGGACTAGAGCCTATTCTAAGGCACTAGCTCCTGCTACGATTTCTGTAATTTCTTGTGTAATCGCCGCCTGTCTGGCACGGTTATACTGAATTGTCAAATCATTGATGACTTTCTTAGCATTATCTGTCGCTGTTTGCATGGCTGTCATACCGGCAGCATTTTCAGCTGTCTTGGCATCGATAATAGCCCCGTAAATCATACTTTCTGCAAACTGAGGCAACAACTGCTCCAAAATTTCTTCTCGGCTGTTTTCCAATTCAAAAGTCAAGCTATACTCTTCATCTGCTTCATTTGGATCCAAGTCAACAATCGGAAGCATTTGTTCCACACGCATTTGACTTGTTAGCGTATTGACATGGTGATTGTAGCAGACATAGAGTTCATCAAAAAGTTCATTTTGGTACATTTCAACAGTTTTTGAAATGATCTTACGAACTTCATCAAAGCTAGGTTGGTCTGCCAAGCCACGTAGTTCATAAAGTGGTTGAATACCACGAGCCTTAAAGAAATCAGCTCCCATTCCACCGATACAGATCATTTCAAAACCTGTACCGTCTGGGTGGTATTCTTCTTTCAACTCCATAACGGCTTTCAGAATAGAAGAATTATACCCTCCAACCAAACCGCGATCTGAAGTAATGACGATATAGCCTGTCTTCTTCACGGGACGGCTAATCAACATCGGATTGGTTGAACCACCAGAACCATTACCATGAAGGATATCTGTCAAGAGCTTGCGAACTTTTTGAGCGTATACTTGGAAGTTACGAGCAGCTTCTTCAGAGCGACCTAGCTTAGCAGCCGATACCATTTGCATGGCATTAGTGATTTGACTCGTATTTTTTGTTGAGGCGATTTTTGTTTTAATATCATTTAGAGATACTGCCATCTGACACCTCTATTCTTATTGGAAGCTGGTTTGATTGAGAAACTCTGTAATCGCAGCATCCAAGATTGCTTCTTCTGGCAAGTCTTTTGTATCACGAATGGTTTCTAAAATCTCTGGATGTTGAGCGTCAAAGAAGGCATGGAACTCTTCCTCGAAACGAACAATGTCATCTACTGGAACAGTATCCAAGAAACCATGTGTCAAAGCATAAAGAATGGTTACTTGTTTCTCAACAGGTAATGGTTTGTGAACAGGTTGTTTCAAAACTTCAACGGTACGACGTCCACGGTTCAACTTAGCCTGTGTTGCCGCATCCAAGTCAGAACCAAACTTAGTGAAGGCTTCCAACTCACGATATGAAGCAAGGTCGATACGAAGTGTACCGGCAACCTTCTTCATGGCTTTGATTTGTGCAGAACCACCTACACGAGATACAGATGAACCCGCATCGATGGCTGGACGAATACCTGCATTGAAGAGACCATCGCCAAGGAAAATTTGTCCATCAGTGATAGAAATCACGTTGGTTGCGATATAGGCAGAGATATCTCCTGCTTGTGTCTCGATAAATGGTAGGGCTGTAATTGATCCACCACCAAGTTCATCAGAAACCTTAGCTGAGCGCTCAAGCAAACGGCTATGAAGGTAGAAAACATCCCCTGGGAAGGCTTCACGACCTGGAGGACGACGAAGCAAGAGAGAGAGTTCACGATAAGCTACCGCTTGTTTTGATAAATCATCATAAACAATCAAAACATGCTTACCTTGGTACATAAACTCTTCCGCCATGGCAACCCCAGCATAAGGAGCTAGGAAAAGCAATGGAGATGGTTGTGAAGCAGAGGCTGTTACAACGATTGTGTAGTCCAAGGCACCGTACTGACGAAGTGTTTCTACTTGCGTACGAACTGTTGATTCTTTTTGTCCAATCGCTACGTAGATACAGATCATATCTTGACCTTTTTGGTTCAAGATTGTATCAATCGCAATGGTTGTTTTCCCTGTCTGACGGTCACCGATAATCAACTCACGTTGACCACGGCCAATCGGTACAAGGGCGTCAATAGCTTTCAAACCAGTTTGCAATGGTTCTGATACAGACTTACGTTGCATAACACCAGGAGCTGGCGCTTCTACTGGACGAGTTTTATCAGTGTGGATTTCTCCAAGACCGTCAACTGGACGACCGAGTGGATCCACAACACGACCAATCAGACTCTCACCTACTGGGACTTCCATGATTTTACCTGTACGGCGGATTGTATCGCCTTCACGGATATCTGTAAAGTCACCTAGGATGATAATACCAACGTCTGTTGACTCCAAGTTTTGAGCCATACCATAAGAGCCGTTTTCAAAAATCAACAACTCTCCACTCATGGCATTTTCAAGGCCGTGAGCACGCGCGATACCATCCCCGATATAGGTTACAACACCTGTTTCAGTCACATCAAAATTGGGTTTGAAATTTTCAATTTGTTGCTTAATTAAAGCGCTGATTTCTTGTGCGTTAATTGCCAAAAGAACACCACTTTCTATTTCAAATTTTCTTTAACAACTTTAAGTTGTTGTTTAATACTCACATCAATTGTCTTGTGATTGGCAAAAATGACAAAACCACCAATGAGACTTTCATCGATTTGTTCTTTTACACTCCTTACTTTCAGAGACATTTTTTTCTCAATCAAAGGGAGCAAGCGACTCTTTTGTTCATCTGTTAAAGGATGAGCAGAAGTAACCGTCACTTCAAATCGATTTGTTTCTTTTTCAAGTCGGTTCAAGCAATCTACAAGCACATCATAAAAAAGATTTGCTCTGTGGTTGTATGCCAGAACCTGGATCAAGTTTTGCAATAAAGGTGACACTGAGTCTTGGAAGAAAGCAATCGTTTTTTCCTTGTCAGACTCGTCTACTGCCACTTTTTTTAAAAAAGAAGGTAAACCTGTTTCTTCAGCAACTTGCTTGATTTGAGTCAAATCTGAAAAAATGCGGTCTTCTTCTCCTTTTTCAAGTACCAATTGGACAAAAGGCATGCTGTATTTTTCAATTACCTTTACTGTTTTCTTGTCCATTAAGCTTCTCCTAGCTGATCGATATACTGATCAATGAGTTCTTTATGGGCATGACCATCAAGGTTTTGTGAGATAATTTTACCAGCTAAGCTGATGGTCAAATCTGCTACCTCACCCTTAACGCTTTGTAAAGCTTCAGCTTTGTTTTGAGCAATTTCTTGATTTGCTTTTTCTTTTAAGCGTCCTGCTTCTAGTTTAGCATCTGCTAAAATACTAGCCTTACTTTTCTCAGCTGTTTCCTTTGCATTTTCAATGATTGTCTTAGCTTCTTTACGGCTACCAGCCAATTCATCTTCGCGTTTTTGAGCCAATACTTCCGCTTTTTGACGTGCTTCTTCAGCTCTATCAATATCTGAAGCAATTTTTTCAGCTCTTTCTTCGAAAATGCCTGTAATATTAGACCATGCAAATTTTTTAATCAAGACTAGCAAAAGGATAAAAGAGCCAGCGATTAAAATAAAATTACCAATTAATTCACCTACTGTTACGTGCATCAGTTACTCCTTTCTACTCTTCATCATTAATTTTATTTCCTAGGTACATAGAGGATAATAGTGTAAAGACATAGGCTTGTACACAAGAAATGAACACGGAAAATGCAGTCCAAACTAAGTTTGTCCCAAATGCGATTGGATACCAAAAAATAGCCTGATGTGAAAGTAATAGAAGCAAGCTTGTCATTACTTCACCTGCAAAGATATTCCCAAAAATCCGCAAAGCAAGAGAAAGGAAATTCGTGATTTCTTCAAGTAGATTCATCGGTGTCATAAATGCAGGAGTTACAAAACCTTTTAGGTATTGTTTAATCCCACGACGACGAATCCCCTCAACATGCGCCATCACAATAATACAGAAAGACAAGACAAGGTCAAATGAAAGATTTGCAGTTGGCGATGTCCAAAGGTTTGTCCCATCTGTTGTTTGAAGTTTAGCCATCAAACCAAGATTATTGGCGATGACCATAAAAAGAAATAAACATAAGTAAAAGAGTGAGTAATCTTTTATGTAGTGGGAACCAAGGTTAGGTTCTGTAAATCCAATTACAAAATCATAGAGATACTCTAGTACATTTTGTTTACCTTTGGGCTTTAATGTCATATTACGACTTGCCCAATAGATAAATGCAAAAATCAGAAACACAGACAGCAAAGTCAAGGCTGTCAAAGTTAAATCAAAGGTAACAGGACCAATATTGATGGTTGGATTGATACTTTCTTCCATCTAACATTCTCCCTTCTCCAATTTATATTTCGTTATTTAATAATAAATGAGAAGACAAGAGTTACGAAGAAAGTTCCTTCAATAAAGGCAACCCCTAAAAACATCAAGCTACGAAACTCAGCGATAATATCTGGTTGGCGAGCTACCGATTTCAACAAACCATTCATCAATAACCCTTCACCAAGAGATACACCCATACAGGCAAGACATAGACCGAAAAATGTTAAATTCATGATGAATTCTCCTTTTAATTAAAATTTACTTACTTAGTTTAGTCCTAAAAATTCAATTTGTCAACTTTTTACCAACATTGAAAGCGTTTAATGGAAATTATTTACAATTTTACTATTTTTGAGTTTATTATATAGGAAACTTTGGAAAAAACTTGTAATAAATCCGACCATTATCTAGGCCTTTCTGAAAAATGATGAAAAAAATCCGAGATGAAATCTCGGATGGAAATAAATATATTTTCTTTAACTTCTTTTCTTTTAGTGAGCAGGATTAAAGGGAAAGCAACGAGAAATCTTTCAGCTCCTGCTTGCTTATTAAGCTCGAACTGTGACACTGGTTCCATCTTCCTTATAAAGATTGATGAGTCCTTCTTTTAATGCACGAACCATGTCTCCTGCTTGAACAGGTTGTGGAACCTTGATTGTCAATAGCTCCATTGGATTTGGAGCACGGTCGATTTTATTACCTTTAGCATCGTGCAAATCTTCAATATAAGTTTCAAAATGACGGAAACCTGGGCCATAAAACTCAACTTGGTCGCCTTCATTAATGACGTTCCGTTGACGAATTGTTGCCGTTTGTGTCGCATCATCATAGGAAACCACTTCAGCGACAAACTTATACTCAGGAATTTTACGACGAGCACCAAACAACTGCTCATTTTCAGATGGTGTACCATAGTAGAAACCTGTTGCTAATTCACGTTGGGCAACCTTCCACATCTCGTCCACCAAGTCTTGTTTGATCGCTTCAAACTTTTCAGGACTTTCAAGATATGCATCCACAGCCGCCTTGTAGCAGTTGGTTACTGTTGATACGTAGTGAATAGACTTCATACGACCTTCAATCTTAAGACTGTCCACTCCATTTTCAATCATATCTGGAATATGGTCAATCATAGACATATCAACGGCTGACATTGAAAATTCTTCAGGAATTTCACCTTTCAAGCTCTTGCGTTCTTGACCAAATGGCATATCGTAAAGGTCGTATTTCCAACGGCAAGATTGAGAGCAACCACCACGGTTAGCATCACGCATACTCATGTGGTTAGAAAGGGTACAACGACCAGAGTAAGAAATACACATAGCTCCATGGACAAAGGCTTCAATCTCAACATCTGTACGTTTGCGAATTTCAGCTAATTCTTCCATTGAAACCTCACGCGCCAAAACAACACGAGTTAAGCCCAGTTCTTTCCAAAACTCAAGAGTTTCATAGTTAGTCGCACTTGCTTGGGTAGAGAGGTGGATTTCAAGACCAGGCGCTTCTGTCGCTGCAATCATAATCAAGGCAGGGTCAGATACGATAACTGCTGCAATCCCGATATCACGCAGTTTACGGAACCACTCACCAGCACCAGCTTCATTTCCTTCGTGCATAACCATATTGGCAGCTACATAGACCTTAGCTCCATACTTAGCCGCAAACTGCACGCCTTCTTCCATCTGTTCAAAGGTAAAGTTACCTGCACGGCTACGAAGACCATAGGCCTGACCACCGATAAAGACAGCATCTGCTCCATACTGAACAGCTACTTTTAGCTTCTCTAAAGTCCCTGCAGGTGATAAAACCTCAGGACGTTTTAATGTTTTTGTCATGTTTTCTCCTATTTGCAATATAAAAGTTTGACGTTTTTCCTTCTCATTTTATAGCAAATAAGTTATAAAATCAAGCCTAGAAAGATTGTTTTGACAATTCTAATCTTTTAAGCTTTACATAATAACTATTAAACTGTCGAAAATTAACCTAGTTTTAACAAGTAGTCAAAAAGTCTAGGAAAGCAAAAACCAGTATCCAAAGATACTGGCTAGTAAAAATACATAAATGAGTCCTTAGATGACTATTCCCACTCAACTGTTGCAGGTGGTTTACTTGTGATATCGTAGACGATACGGTTAACATGATCCACTTCATTTACGATACGTACTGATATTTTTTGAAGTACTTCCCATGGAATTTTGGCAAAATCAGCAGTCATACCATCGATAGAAGTGATAGCACGGATTGCAATCGTATAGTCATAAGTACGACCGTCACCCATAACACCGACTGAACGAACGCCTGTGTTAACAGTGAAGTATTGCCAAATATCGCGGTCAAGACCTGCTTTAGCAATTTCCTCACGAAGAATAGCGTCTGACTCACGAACTGTTTCTAGCTTTTCTTCAGTGATTTCACCCATAACACGGATAGCAAGTCCTGGTCCTGGGAATGGTTGGCGCCATACGATATGGTCTGGCATACCAAGCTCTGTACCAAGGGCACGAACTTCGTCTTTATAAAGAGTGTTGAGTGGTTCAATCAATTCAAACTGCATGTCTTCTGGAAGACCACCCACGTTGTGGTGTGACTTGATAGTTTGGGCTGTATCCGTACCAGACTCGATAACGTCTGTATATAAAGTACCTTGAGCAAGGAATTTCACATCTTTGAGCTTGCTGGCTTCGTCATCAAATACATAGACAAACTCGTTACCGATGATTTTACGTTTTTGTTCAGGGTCAGAAACACCAGCAAGTTTGTCAAGGAAACGCTTAGCAGCGTCTGCTTTGACAATATTCAAACCAAACTTACCACCAAGCATGTCCATAACTTGATCCGCTTCTCCTTTACGAAGAAGACCATGGTCGACGAAGATACAGATTAATTGATCGCCAATAGCCTTTTGGAGAAGAACTCCAACGACAGATGAGTCTACCCCACCTGATAGACCAAGAAGGACACGTTTGTCACCGACTGTTTCACGGATTTTTTGAATCTGCATGTCAATGAAGTTATCCATTGTCCAGTCGCCTTTAGCCTTACAGATGTTAAGGGCAAAGTTACGAAGGATATCATTACCGTATACAGAATGACGAACTTCTGGGTGGAATTGGATACCGTAAATGTGTTTATCTGGATTTTCGATAGCTGCGTATGGACAGTCAGCTGAAGTTCCAGTGCGAACGAAATCAGCAGGAATCTCTGTTACAGCATCACCATGGCTCATCAAAACAGTCTGTTCATCAGGTGTTGATTCAAAAAGCGCTGATGGTGTGTGAGTTAGGGTTGATTGACCGTATTCACGATTCCCGGCATCACCTGCAGGGACAACCTTTCCTCCAAGTTTATGGGTCAATAACTGCATACCGTAACAAATTCCCAAAATAGGAATTCCGAGTTCGAAGATTTCTGGGTCAATATCGAATGAACCATCTTCGTATACAGAGTTTGGACCACCTGAAAGGATAATTCCTACAGGATTGATTTCACGAACTTCAGCAGCTGAAATTTTATGGCTCTTTAGTTCTGAAAAAACACCAATCTCACGGATACGGCGTGAAATCAGCTGGTTGTATTGGCTACCATAGTCCAGTACGATGATTTTTTCTACATCTTGCAAATCAGTTGAAATGTTGCTCATCTTTTTCCTTTCTCAAAAGAAATATCTTTTTTCAATATTCTATCACAAATAAGGGCGAATTACCAACTAAACAAGGCGAAGTTTGACTTTTTCTTGTTTATTAAGGTACAATAGAGAAAAGATAGAAATGAAGTGAAAATATGCTACCAGCTTATATGAAAATCCATGATCAGATTAAAAAGGATATTGACGATCACCGTTGGGCCATCGGTGAGAGGCTGCCGAGTGAAAGAGATTTGGCTGAACAATTTGAGGTCAGCCGCATGACCCTTCGTCAAGCTGTATCTCTCTTAGTCGAAGAAGGCGTTTTGGAACGCAGGGTAGGGAGCGGCACATTTGTGTCCAGTACTCGAGTACAAGAAAAGATGCGAGGGACAACCAGTTTTACTGAAATTGTTAAATCACAAGGGAAAGTTCCTTCCAGTCAACTTATTTCCTACAGAAGAACTATTCCAAATGAGCAAGAAGTTGCCAAGTTAGGAATTTCTCCAACAGAAAATATTATCCGAATGGAACGTGTTCGCTATGCCGACCAAGTCCCCCTGGTTTATGAAGTTGCTTCTATTCCTGAAAAATTCATTAAGGACTTTAAAAAAGAAGAAATCACCAGTCATTTCTTCCAAACACTGCAAAAATATGGCTACCGTATTGGCAAATCACAGCAGACTATTTATGCTCGCCTCGCTAAAGAAAAGATCGCTCACTATTTGGAAGTTGAAAAAGGACATGCTATTCTTGGACTGACTCAGGTCTCCTACCTAGAAGATGGGACAGCTTTTGAATATGTAAAAAGTCAATATGTAGGCGAACGTTTTGAATTTTATCTTGAAAACAATTAGATTACTAGGCAAAAACTCTCTGTCACGAACGACAAAGAGTCTTTTTATTTTTCCAAGAGTAAATCTTTCAAAGAAATCAAGGTTACAGCAAATAATATCATTGCCATACCAAGAAAATCAATGGGATAAAATTGTTCATTCATGATTAGGAAGGCAAAGAAAACCGCAGAGATTGGCTCAATTGAAGCCAGCAAACTTGACTTAACCGGTCCTATCAGACTGGCTCCTTTTAGGAAGGCTGTATAGGCAAAGACAGTTCCGATAAGGATAATGCCCGCAAACGCAAGAAGGAAATCAAGACTAGTTGGGATAGTAGCCTCTAGAACTCCCGTAAAAGGAAGGGCAACCAAACCTGCTATAACCATTCCCACACCAATGACCAAACTGCTCCCCCACTTCTTAATCAAGGCTATGGGCAAAATGATATAAAGTGCATAAGTTAAGGCAGAAAAGAGCCCCCAGAACAAGCCATCAGGTGTCATGGATAACTGATCCAGCTGCCCATGTGTTGCAATCAGGAAGGTTCCTCCGATAGCTAATATGATAGAAACTATCTCTCCAAGTGTCGGCGCCACCTTATCCTTGATACAGCTATAAATTAAAATCCCGACAGGACAAACATACTGAAGCACCGTCGCTGTTCCTGCATTGCTCTCCTGAATAGCAGACAGATAGGCGAATTGATTGAGAAACAGACCAATTAGAGCAAAAATAAGAAGAGACAGCAAACTCTTTCTATCCTTTAAAAAGGCCAGCATTTTATCCTTTGCAGTAGCATAAGCCAAGAGCATGAGAATCCCGCCAGCGATTAAAAGTCGTAAGTTAGTTAAAACTAAAGCCGAAATTCCGTGTGCCATCAGGTATTGGCCACTCGTTCCAGACAAGCCCCAAGCAATACCAGCCACAACTGTTAATAGAGTCCCTTTTAAACTATTTGACATGTCTCTCCTTACTCTTCTTTACGAATCAAGTCCATCACTTGATTGCGGTCTAATATCCATTGAGCCCGCTCATCCTTTTCATAGGTACGATTCGATAGGAAAATAGCCGCTTCTTGCTTCTGACGATTACACATGATAAAGGTACCTGTATAGCCCGTATGGTCTAGCCAATCTCCTTCCAAATTCCATGCCAAAGAACGTTCCTTATCATCCAAAGGAGAAAAATCTTGACTCATATCTCTTGCAAAATCATCTGCTAAATAGTGTTCTAAAAAGATTTGTAAATCCTTTACAGTCGAAAACAAACCAGCACTACCTGCATGTCTGCCCAGAAGGCGAGCCTTGGGATCATGTACCATACCGGCCTCTACACCTCTGACTGTTGGAACAGCAAACTCAACAGGACCAAACTGGGTTTCCGTCATTTCCCAAGGATTCCAAACTTGCTCCTGTAAAATTACATCCAAATCTTGATCAAAGATTCTTTCCAAGATAAAACCTAACAGCAAAAAATGGACATCCGAATAAAGAAAGGCTGATTGACTTCGTCTGTTGAGATGAAACATAGATTCCTTTAATTCAGGGGCTGTTAAAAGATCACGATTGGGAATAAACGGATCAAGGTCTGTTGCATGAGTCAAGAGCTGGCGAATAGTGATGTCTGAATAATCACTCTCAGGTAAAAAATCTATTACCAGTCTATCAATATCTAATTGACCTTTTTCCCACAAGAAGGTACAAACTGTGCCAACCCCAACAACCTTGCTGACACTGGCTAGATCGTAAACTAGTCCTACCTCAGTCTGTAAGCCATACTCTGGATCACTCTGACCTAGATAGAACTCCGTCCATTGATTGCCCTTAAAATACGCAAAAGAGGCTCCGGGATAAATCCCTGCCTCGATTTGTTCTTCTATTTTTTTTATAATCTTGGTCCACTTCATACTTCTTCAAACCACAATTCAACATTATTTCGATCTTTTCCAAGGAAGAATTTTTCAGACTTAGGAATAAAATATTCGGTAGACTCAAATTTCTGGCGTAAACTTGCTATGTCTAATTCATTGACCAAGAACTTGAGCATAGATAAATCCCAAGTAACTGTATTTTCTACCATCAAATCCTGCCCCTGAGCTGGGATAAAATCAAGTGACGCCCCAATTTCAAATGATTCCAAGAAACTTTCGACATCAGTTGGAAGATGTAATTCCATAGAAATCTCAAATTTACTTAAAGAAATTGATTCCAAATTTGTTTGAAATTCAGGTTTTTCTCCTACTTCTACTAGACTTTCTATCTCATCTTCTGCATGAATCAAAATCAAATCATCTTCTGGTGAAAAAATTTCAAAAGCGTAGCCATTTTGACCTTTATATAATTGATGAATCGAATCTGTTTTAGATAAGAGTCCTTCGACTTCCAAGGGATTTTCCACCTTGATAATCAATCTAGCCAGTTTTTTTCGTCCCTCTACCTTACGAGTACGCATGCTTGGTGCTTCTTCCAAAACCAGCTTCTCAAGACCTGTTTGATCACCTAGTGATAGAAAGGCTGACTCCTCTAACAAGACTTTCATACCGAGGGTTTCCATATAAAAGGTTTCATTTAATTTTCTATTATTAACTTTTAAAGTAGGAATAATCCGTACAATCTGATTTACATTCATAAATTCCTCCGTCACTTTTTATTTTATAGGATTTTAGAATTTTTTACAAGATATTATGCTCAAATTTACCAATTTTCACCTCATTAAACATCTTTTTGAGGAACATGAGTTAAAACTCAATGTTTAGGAGAAATTGAAGTAAATATATCCATAATAAAACACAGAATAGACATTTGCCAATAAATATATCTACTATACACACCCCTATGCCCTATGGAAAAAGTAAACTAATGCGAATCACAAGAGGTCCATTCGGAGATGGTTACCTAAAGAAGCTAGAAAATGACTCCTAAAATAGATCCCTTTATCTAGAATTAAATTCATAACTATCCTAAAAAATCTTAAACTACAAGAGAATTTCTTCTTATTGGCTACTTGAACTTTAACGTCTCCTTAAATATTAACCGCTATAGCTTTGAATATAAAAACAAGAGATGTCTTCTTACCTTGGGTCTAATAAATCTATAATTCTATTCACAAGAACAATTAATATATATACTTATATGTAAACTGCTTATAAAACAAGACACAGAAAAACACCCCAAGAGTTAGAATTTGGACTAACTTTTGGGGTTCAGTTCATTAGTATAACTAATTATTTTTACAAGTGAGAATTAGTTGTTTTCAACTTTTTCATCGTATTTTGGTCTGATTGTTGTACCTGAGTTAATAATTGTACGTTTTTGAACAAGAGGAAGGTCTGTGCGATTATAAACTGTACGCCATGGTTCCCAAACAAGACCTGTTTTTTCTTGAATCTTCACGCGTATATTACGTACATTTCCTTTAAATTGAAGTTCAGTTTGGAAGCCAGCTGTTCTGTTCTTGCCGTTATGCTCCCACTGACGTGAACGAATACTTTCAATTCCATCCTTATCATAAGTTACTTCATCCCAGTAAACATAGTAACGAGCAATATAAGCTCCCTTATGTTGTAAATTGAGGTAACCATTTTTGTATGAAGTCACTTTTGTTTCAATGTAGTCTGTATTACTTTGAATTGTAGCTACTTGATTATCTTTCAAAAATGCAGTTTTGTAAGAAATTGGAACAGCAGGGTTTTGCGTACTGAAAGTAGCTCCTTCTTGAATCAATTTCTTCAAATCTTCTACTGTACCTGTCACAACGCGTGCAGCGCCATCAGCATTTCCACCTACGATTGAAACTGTTACAGTTGTATTCTTCAAGACACGCGCCCATTCAGATTCAGCTTTAATAGGCACACCTTTGATTACAGCATTGATTGCTGCTTTCAACTCGGTACTCTTGCTTGTTGTTTCAAACTTAACATACATTTGACGTCCGTATGACACGCTTGATACATATACAGGAGGAGTATTTTCATCAATTCCACGTGCTTTCAATTGATCAACTGTTACTCCTGGAGCAAATACATCTGATGGATTTTTTGGAGCATCAAAGTTTGCAGTATAGTAAACTTGTTTAAAATCAACTACCTCAATTTGTTTTTCACCTTTATTGACAGCTTCAAAATCAATTTTCAAATTAACACCGACTTTTTCAAAATCACTTCCGAATTTTGCTTTCAATTGATTCATGCTGTAAGCAGAAGTTGATTCGTACTGCATACGTGCTGGAGCAGGATTTTTTGCAGCATATTTTTCATGCCAACGGTTTAACAAGGTATTCACACCTTCCTGCATACCACTTGCAGTTGGATTAGCATCTACATAGCTATCTCCGCCTACCATTCCTGGTAAATCAACACTGATTCTACCTTTGCTACGATCTAAACTAATTTGTTGTGGTTTATTTTCTAGAAGATCTTGATTTGCTTTAAACAAAGCACCTAGGAAAATATCTCCGTTACCATTAATGGCAACATCAGCGTGACCACTAGAAAGGTTCTTCTTCACTTTTTCCACAACCACAAATTCACTTCCTTGTTGTTTTGTGCTTGTATTCGTGTAATTTTCTATTGCCTCGCCTCGTCTAGTTAAAATATTTGTTTTATCATAATTCAAGCCAAACAAATAGTTATTTAGTTCTACAGTATAATCTTTTTTAGCTTTGTCTTCTGTTTTCTTATCTGCTACTACTTTTTCTTCTTTTACAGCACGATATACTTCAACTTCTGCCAAACTAAGAGGAGTTTTAGATTTATTTAATTCAATTTTTACATATCGTGCATTAACTCCTGAGAATTGAACATCGATTGTTGGTTGATTATTTAAACTATCAACATGTTGACGAGCCACTTCCTTACCATCTTTATCCAACAAGATAACATCAAAATTAGATAAACGATTCGCTACAACTCCATCTCCACGATTGTAAATACGAACAGTTCCCACACCTTCTTCTTTTGCTAGATCAACTTTCCACCAAGAATGATCTTGAAAATCTGTATGGGTAACGGAACGGTGGCTCCATGCGTTATCACGATTGCCGTCAACCGCTCTAGACGCTTCTCCTCCATAAGCAATTGAACTCTGACTTGCAGGTTTGTGAGCAGCAATGTTTTCACCAGAAACTGCAGCCACACTTGGCTCTGTAGCTTTTACTACATTTGATTGAAAAATTAGTCCAGAACCTAGTAAAAATGTTGCAATGGCAACGCCACATACTCCAATACTACGCTTACTAATCCCTTTATTTTTAATCATACAAAACTCCTTTAATATATTTGAGCTAATTATTTCTTAAGCGCGCTTTCTTTAAACGACAAGATTATATCATAAAAATATTATAGACGCAATCGTTTTCTTAAAAAAGCTAGTATTTTTTATTAGGTCAACTCATATAGTTGCTAACACATTAACATATAAATATTCAAAAGCCGAGTGGTCTATACCAATAAAAACAAGAAAACGACCAGGCTTACGTCCCTATCAGTTGGGACGTAGCACTGTTCGTTTTTGTATATATAATCAAATTCAACTCTTAAATCTATAACTTAAGAAATTTTTCAATGAAAAGCTTTTCATTGTTTTTATCATTTCTTAGATTCAAATTCTGTATAAGTTTCCTGAAGATACGCGTCAAAAACTTCTTCATCTGAAATCGTGTCAGAAATGAAGCTTCCGTTACTAGTCCGTTCTGACATATTCAAGTCTTGCAATCGGCTTTGATAGATTGTTCCTTTGTTGGATTGAACAAGCAGAGTTTGGTCGTTCCCGTCCACTTCTGTACTAAAGAGGTCACCAACGAAATCTTGTTCTGCAACTGCTCCAGCCAAGAAGACACGGTGCGGTTTGTTTTTCAACTCACGCAAGACTTGTAAACCTCGTTTGGCACGGCTTGTTGCCGGAATTTCGTCAATAGAAACACGTTTCAAACTTCCACGTTGGGTCAAGAGGTAGAAGGATGAGGTGTTACAGATAAAGGCGGATTGGAGGACATCATCTGCTTTCAGGTTCATAGCTTTGACACCTGCAGCCTTAGCACCGACAACTGGAACCTCTTCGATATTGAAACGAAGGGCATAACCATTTTGGCTAATCAAAAGAACATCATCTAGTTTAATCGGAGCCACTGCTACAATCTGATCTGTATCGTCTTTGAGCTTAGCATACTTGACAGACTTAGACTTGTAGGTTCGCCATGGAGTGAATTCTTTGCGTTCTACCCGTTTAATTTGACCGAGACGAGTTGCAGTAAAGTAGGTTGTCGCATCATCAAACTGATCCACGACTTCCACATAAAGGATTTCTTCGTTAGTTTCAAAGTTTGTAATGTTCTGGCTCAGATGCTCTCCGATATCCTTCCAGCGAATATCTGCCAATTCATGGATTGGTCGATAGATGACATTTCCAAGGGTCGTGAACATCAAAAGATGCTGGGTTGTCTTGGCAGCTTGTACAAAGATCAAACGGTCATCATCACGCTTGCCAATTTCTTCCAGAGTGGAGGCTGCAAAGGAACGTGGACTAGTACGCTTGATGTAACCTGCCTTGGTCACGCTGACATAGGTATCCTCCTCAGCAATCAAACTAGCTGTATCAATCTCGATTGCTTTCGCAGTGTCTTCTAAAGTACTCAAACGTGGAGTCGCAAATTTCTTCTTGACTTCACGAAGTTCTTTCTTCATGAGATTGTACATAGTCCGCTCATCACCGATAATAGCCGCCAGCATGGCAATCTTTTCACGAAGTTCTGCTTCTTCTTCCTGCAAGACAACTACGTCTGTATTGGTCAAACGGTACAGTTGCAAGGTAACGATGGCCTCAGCCTGCTCTTCTGTAAAATCATAGCTGACTTTGAGGTTTTCCTTGGCGTCAGCCTTATTCTCAGAAGCACGGATAAGAGCAATGACTTCATCCAAGATGGAGATGACGCGAATCAAACCTTCGACGATATGAAGACGTTTCTCAGCCTTTTCCTTGTCAAAGCGGGAACGCGCCAAAATCACTTCACGACGGTGGGCGATATAGCTAGACAAGATTGGGACAATCCCGACCTGACGAGGCGTGAAATTGTCAATCGCCACCATGTTAAAGTTGTAGTTGATTTGCAGGTCTGTGTATTTGAAGAGATAATTGAGAACAAGCTCGGTGTTTGCATCTTTCTTAAGTTCGATTGCGATACGAAGACCGTCACGGTCAGATTCATCCCGAACCTCAGCAATACCAGCCACCTTGTTATTGACACGAACATCATCGATTTTTTTGACCAGATTAGCCTTGTTGATTTCATAAGGAATCTCAGTGATAACAATTTGTTCCTTACCACCTTTTAGCTTTTCAATCTCAGTCTTGGAACGAACAACCACGCGCCCTTTCCCAGTTTCGTAGGCTTTCTTGATTTCGTCACGCCCTTGGATAATTCCTCCAGTCGGGAAGTCGGGTCCAGGCAAGAATTCCATGAGCTTGTCCACCTTAGCTGTTGGGTGGTCAATCATGTAAACAGTCGCATCGATAACTTCGGCCAAATTATGTGGAGGAATATCTGTGGCATAACCAGCCGAAATACCAGTCGAACCATTGACCAAGAGGTTTGGAAAGGCTGCAGGTAAAACAGTAGGTTCTTTCTCGGTATCGTCAAAGTTCCAAGCAAAAGGAACGGTCTTTTTCTCGATATCTTGAAGAAGATAGCCAGCAATCTCAGACAAACGCGCCTCAGTATAACGCATAGCGGCAGGTGGATCCCCGTCCATAGAACCGTTGTTACCGTGCATTTCGACCAAAATCTCACGGTTTTTCCAGTCCTGTGACATACGAACCATGGCATCATAGATAGAACTGTCACCGTGGGGGTGGAAATTCCCCATGATATTCCCGACAGACTTGGCCGACTTACGGTAACTCTTGTCAAAGGTATTGCCATCCTTATTCATAGAATAAAGAATTCGACGCTGAACCGGCTTCAAGCCATCACGAATATCTGGCAAGGCTCGGTCTTGAATAATGTACTTGGAATAGCGACCAAAGCGCTCTCCCATGATGTCCTCCAGGGACATGTTTTGAATGTTAGACATAATAATTCTCTTTTTAGTGTTTTATTGTAAAGTAAATCTATATTTTATAAATTTAACTGTTTCTTTGTAGGTAGTGAGAAAAGAAGAGCAATCCTACTAATCCTAGAATGAATAAAAGATTAATTTTAATAACAAATAAGCTAAGTAGGGTATTAATTAGACCGTGAAAAATGGCGCAAAAAAGGACCGACTTTGTCTTTTTGAAAACAGCTGCTAGAAGAATACTGAGATAAATTGCAAATAGACTGAATAATATAAAAGGCATCCCACTTTGGGAACTTCCAATCACAAACCATAAAGGTACATGCCATATTGCCCAAATACAACCTGTTATCAAACCGGAAATCCAAAAGGAGAATCTAGTTTCCAAAGTTGGTTGCAAGATGCCTCGCCATCCCAATTCTTCTTCGCCACCATAAACACAGACTGCACTCAAAAAAACAACTAACAAATTTCCTAGTGGAAAAGCCGGATTAAGCTCCTTAGAGGAGAAAGCAATGACACCTGTCTGCACGAAAATTAGTAAAAGAAATAACAAAATATATTTCTTTGAGTCCCCTAAGATAAAAGAGACTATGCTTTTAATGGATTTTTGAGGCAAACAAGAAATGGCTGCAATGGTTGGACCAAAACCTCCTAGTAAATGGAGAAAAATTCCTAGTGGACTTGTTAGACTTAAGAGGCTCATTTGCGTCAGAAAAGCGAGCAATCCCCAACCAAATCCCCAAGAAATGAGAAAACTAATCAGTAAAAATTTTGTTATCTTATTATTTTGTAAATGTTTCATTTGTTTCGAGTCTCTCCTTAGCATACTCAATCATCTTCTCAGCTACCTCCATATCATAGTCAAATCCCAGCTTTTTAGCAAGGTACTGAGCCTCTCGGTGGAAAAATTCCATCGTAGCAAACAAAGACTGGCTGAGTTTCTCTATACTTGAAAAATCAAGCAGATTTGAGAATTCTTTCTCTTTCTCAGCAGGCAAATACTGAAAGAGGTACTTGTAGTTCTTGCCGATATCGACTTTCCCCCTATCACTTGCAACCTGCCAAGCCAAAATTTTCAAGAATTCTTGTTGACAAATGCCGTAGAGATGGTCAGTCGCGTAGATGACTTGCTTACGACAGATTCCTTTGACCACGTAGGCTGACACCCACCAAAATTCATTGCAGGCTTTTTCAAAATCTATCGCACTAGCTGGGCTTGTCCAGTAACGCTCTAGATTTTGAGAATAGGGTTCAAATAAATGTTCTGGATCTTCTAAAACAGTGAATCCTGCCTCACTATCCACCCACTCTTGGATGTGGTCTTTGAGGCAGAGAGTCAAATCAATACGATTACCATCTTCAAAGAGCATGAGATAAAGACGACGATGGTCAAGAACAACCTCTTGCTCTATAATTCGTTTTCCGAAATAGTCCAACCAAGAAAGGTCACTCGTCAGATTATCAAAATCATCCACGACATAGACCACATCGTAGTCTTGAAATTCATCTTTTGGTGCTTTTGTATCAGTTCGTGAACCAGATAGAGCGACAGCTTTAACTTTCAAGTTTTTAGCTATCTTTATAAGAAGAGATAGCATTTCTGTTTCAGTCCTCATGTTAATACCTATTCATTAAAAAGTGACTTAAAACACTGTCGCTTCTTCCAGCGTAAACTTAACGTTATCTTCAATCCACTTACGGCGTGGTTCGACCTTGTCTCCCATGAGGACATTGACGCGGCGTTCGGCGCGAGCTAGGTCTTCAATGGTGACACGGATGAGTGTACGGGTTTCTGGATTCATAGTTGTTTCCCAGAGTTGATCCGCATTCATCTCACCAAGTCCTTTGTACCGTTGGAGGGTAGCGCCTTTACCGAACTGCTTGCGGAGTTCTTCTAGTTCACCGTCCGTCCAAGCATAGGCCACTTCTTCTTTCTTGCCTTTTCCTTTGGACATCTTGTAAAGAGGTGGAAGGGCGATATAGACATGACCTGCCTCAACTAACGGACGCATGTAACGGTAGAAAAATGTCAAGAGTAAGGTCTGGATGTGGGCACCGTCGGTATCCGCATCGGTCATGATAATGATCTTATCATAGTTGGCATCTTCAATGGAGAAGTCTGCTCCAACACCCGCACCGATGGTATAAATCATAGTGTTGATTTCCTCATTTTTGAGGATATCCGCCATCTTGGCCTTGGCTGTATTGATAACCTTACCACGAAGAGGTAGAATAGCCTGGAACTTGCGGTCACGGCCTTGTTTGGCAGAACCACCGGCAGAGTCCCCCTCGACTAGATAGAGTTCATTCTTAGTTGGATTCTTAGACTGGGCTGGGGTTAATTTTCCAGAAAGTAATCCCTTGTCCTTTTTATTTTTCTTACCATTTCGGCTCTCATCACGCGCCTTACGTGCCGCTTCGCGAGCATCACGGGCCTTGATAGCCTTACGAATGAGATTGGAAGCCAATTCACCATTTTCCATAAGGAAGAAGGTCAACTTATCCGCCACAATGCCATCCACAACTGGACGAGCTAGTGGACTTCCTAGTTTGTCCTTGGTCTGACCTTCAAACTGGAGGTGTTCTTCAGGAACAAGGATAGAAAGAACGGCCGCTAGTCCCTCACGATAGTCTGACCCTTCAAGGTTTTTATCTTTTTCCTTGAGAAGCCCCGTCTTACGCGCATAGTCGTTCATGACCTTGGTAATGGCAGACTTAAGTCCAGTCTCGTGCGTACCACCATCTTTGGTGCGAACGTTATTGACAAAGGACAAAATATTATCTGAAAATCCATCATTATACTGGAGGGCTACTTCCACTTGGAAACCATTGTCTTCTCCTTCAAAGTAAAGAACTGGCGTTAAGGTCTCCTTGTCTTCGTTCAGATAAGAAACAAAGTCTTGTACCCCATTCTCATAGTGGAACTCAATCGCTTCATCTGTTCGCTTATCTGTCAGAGACAAGGTCACATTTTTCAAGAGAAAGGCTGATTCATTGAGACGTTCTGAGATGGTATTGTATTTAAAGTCTGTCGTAGAAAAAATGGTCGCATCAGGCATAAATGTAACCTTGGTACCTGTTTTAGACTTGGGTGCTGTACCGATTTTCTTCAAAGTCGTAACAGGTTTGCCACCATTTTCAAAACGTTGCTTGTAAACTGCACCATCACGAGTAATTTCAACTTCCAACCAGCTTGATAGGGCGTTTACAACGGAAGAGCCAACCCCGTGGAGACCACCTGATGTCTTGTAGCCTCCTTGACCAAATTTTCCTCCTGCGTGAAGAATGGTAAAGATAACCTCAACGGTTGGAATTCCCATAGCGTGCATCCCCGTCGGCATCCCACGACCATGGTCTTGCACAGTCAAACTGCCATCTTTATTGATAGTCACATCAATACGGTCACCAAATCCAGACAAGGCCTCATCGACAGCATTATCGACGATTTCCCAGACTAGGTGGTGGAGACCAGCTCCATCGGTCGATCCGATATACATCCCTGGACGTTTTCGGACCGCATCCAACCCTTCTAGCACCTGAATGGCATCATCATTATAATTGTTAATATTGATTTCCTTTTTTGACACAAGGAACCTCCTATTCGTTCATCTTTACTATTCTACAGGTTTTCTAAGGATTTTGCAAAATTTTTCTTTCTCCGCTGTGACAATTTCAGAAGAGATTCTCTGCCTTTCTTCTCCATTTCATGATATAATAGGAGTATGATTACAATAGTTTTATTAATCCTAGCCTATCTGCTGGGTTCGATTCCGTCTGGTCTCTGGATTGGACAAGTATTTTTTCAAATCAATCTGCGCGAACATGGTTCTGGTAACACTGGAACGACCAATACCTTCCGCATTTTAGGTAAGAAAGCGGGTATGGCAACCTTTGTCATTGACTTTTTCAAAGGAACCCTAGCAACGCTTCTTCCGATTATGTTTCATCTGCAAGGCGTTTCTCCTCTCATCTTTGGGCTTTTAGCTGTTATTGGCCATACCTTCCCTATCTTTGCAGGATTTAAGGGAGGCAAGGCTGTCGCAACCAGTGCTGGAGTGGTTTTCGGATTTGCGCCTGTCTTCTGTCTCTACCTTGCAGTTGTTTTCTTTGGAACCCTCTATCTTGGTAGTATGATTTCACTATCTAGTGTCACAGCATCTATCGCGGCTGTCATTGGAGTTCTACTCTTTCCACTTGTTGGTTTTATCCTGAGCAACTATGACCCTCTCTTCATCGCTATTATCCTAGCACTTGCTAGTTTGATTATCATTCGTCATAAGGACAATATCACACGCATCAAAAATAAAACTGAAAATTTGGTCCCTTGGGGATTGAACTTGACCCACCAACATCCTAAAAAATAAAACGCCAGTTCATTTGAACTGACGTTTTTTTGTATACTTATTTTGATTTGATATAGTTGATACCATCTGCTTTTGGTGCGACTGCTTTTCCAAAGAAGGCTGCCAAGACAAGAATGGTCAAAACATAAGGTGCGATTTGAAGATAAACCGTAGGAACTCCTTGTAGGAACGGCAACTGAGAACCGATAACGGCCAAACTTTGTGAAAGCCCAAAGAAGAGACTAGAAAGCATGGCTCCGATTGGGTTCCATTTCCCAAAGATCATCGCAGCAAGGGCGATAAATCCAGGTCCAACAATAGTTGTCACTGAGAAGTTAACTGAGATTGATTGAGCATAAATCGCTCCGCCAATTCCACCTAGGAAACCTGAAATAATAACCCCTAAATATCTCATCTTGTAGACGTTGATTCCCAACGTGTCCGCTGCTTGAGGATGTTCACCGACAGAGCGGAGACGAAGACCAAATCGAGTCTTAAAGAGAATAAACCAAGCAAGGAATGAGAAGGCAATCGCTAGATAACCAAGTAGACTAGTTGACTTGAAGAAGATATCACCAATCACTGGGATATTTGCCAAGACTGGAAAGTCAAAGCGTCCAAAAGTCTGACTTAGGTTGTCGGTTTGTCCTTTGTTATAAAGGACTTTCACTAAGAAAACAGCCAAGGCAGGCGCCATCAAGTTCAATACCGTACCACTGACAACATGGTCTGCACGAAAATGAACCGTCGCCGCTGCGTGGATGATAGAGAAGACACCACCAACCAATCCTGCTACAAGCAAGGATAGCCATGGAGTTGCTGCTCCAAATTGTTCTGCAAATTCAAGGTTAAAGACAACTCCAGAAAAGGCACCCATAACCATAATTCCTTCAAGTCCGACGTTGACCACACCACCACGTTCAGAGAAAACGCCACCGATACTTGTAAAGATGAGGGGAGCTGAGTAAATCAGCATAGAAGACACCAAGAGGGTGAGCAAGGTTGTAATAGACATCTTTACTTACCTCCTTTAACTTGTTTTTTCGGTTTGACAAAGCGTTCGATAAGGTAATGAACACTGACAAAGAAGATAATAGACGCTGTTACAATGCTGACAAGTTCAGACGGTACCTGCGCCGCATTCATACCAGGGGCTCCAACTTGGAGAACACCAAATAGGAAGGCTGCAAAGAGAATACCGATTGGTGAGTTGGCCGCAAGCAGACTAACCGCCATACCGTTGAATCCGACAGCTAATGACGATCCCTGAACATAGACGTTCTGGAAGGTTCCAAGTCCTTCAACAGCTCCACCAAGACCTGCCAATGCACCTGAAATAATCATTGAGAGGATAATTGTTCGTTTGGAAGAAATACCAGCATATTCTGAAGCATGTGGATTAAGACCAACCGCACGGATTTCAAAACCAAGAGTTGTTTTCTTGAGCATAAACCAAATAACTGCAACCGCAATGATAGCAAAGAAAATACCAATATTCATCCGCGAATTCCCAGTCAACTCAGCCAACCAAGGGGTCTGATAGGTTGCATTAGCCCCAACACGAATCGTCGAATCTGTACTTTGCATGAAATCTTTAGGGAAGGCATGGATAAAAGCATTTCCTACATACAAGACAATGTAGTTCATCATGATAGTTACAATAACCTCTGACGTCCCTAGATAGGCTCTAAGAATACCCGGAATCGCACCGACAATTCCACCAGCAATCAAGGCAATCACGATAGTTGCTAGAATCATCAACGGACGGGGCATATCTGGATGCGCCAAGGCAAACCAACCGCTTAGAATCCAACCTGCCAAAGCCTGACCAGGAAGTCCGACGTTAAAGAAACCTGCACGACTGGCAACGGCAAAACCAAGACCAATCAAGACCAAAGGCCCCATAGCACGGAAGATTTCTCCAATCCCACGTAGACTACCAAAGGCTGTATAGAACAATTCTTCGTAGCCCCAAATAGCATCATAACCGAAGATCCACATGACAATGGCCCCGAGTAAAATTCCTAGGAAGACAGAAATCAAGGGAACCGAAATTTGTTGTAATTTTTTAGACATCACTCTTCTCCTTTCCCAAGTTTCCACCAGCCATCAAGACACCAAGTTCTTGTTTATTGGTTGTTTCTGGTGACACAATACCTTGAATCTTACCATCATGAATAACGGCAATACGGTCTGAGACGTTTAAAATCTCGTCCAATTCAAAGCTGACAACAAGTACAGCCTTCCCATTATCACGCTCTTCAATCAAGCGCTTGTGGATATATTCAATGGCACCGACATCCAACCCACGAGTTGGCTGGCTGACGATAAGGAGATCAGGATCACGATCAATTTCACGAGCAATAATTGCTTTTTGTTGATTTCCTCCTGAGAGTGCAGCTGCAGGAACAAATTCGCTGGCAGCACGAACATCAAACTCCTCCATTAGCTTTTTAGCATAAGAAGTAATATTTGAATAGTTCAAAATTCCATTTTTACTATGTGGTTCTTTATAGTAGGTTTGAAGGGCAATATTTTCAGAAATCATCATTTCCAAAATCAAACCATCACGGTGACGGTCTTCTGGAACGTGCCCAACACTTTGTTCTGTAATTTGTCGTGGATGCAAGCCTACAATTGAATTTCCTTTTAGCTCAATGCTTCCAGATTCAACCTTGCGAAGACCTGTAATGGCTTGAATCAGTTCAGACTGGCCATTTCCATCAATCCCTGCAATACCAACAATCTCTCCAGCACGAACATCCAAGGACAGATTTTTAACAGCTGGAACACCACGGTTTTCATTGACCACCAAATCTTTGATAGACAAGACCACTTCTTTTGGTTGAGAGGCTTGTTTCTCTGTTTTAAAGGAAACAGAACGTCCTACCATCATTTCTGCTAAATCAGCATTGGTAGCCCCTGCAATTTCGACTGTTTCAATTGATTTCCCACGACGAATAACTGTAACGCGGTCAGAAACTGCACGAATCTCATCCAACTTATGGGTGATCAAGATAATTGATTTTCCTTCTTTGACAAGATTTTTCATAATAGCCATCAACTCATCAATTTCTGATGGAGTCAAAACAGCCGTTGGTTCGTCAAAGATAAGGATATCAGCCCCCCGATAAAGGGTTTTTAAAATTTCTACACGTTGTTGGGCTCCAACTGAGATATCTGCTACCTTGGCAGAAGGATCAACAGCTAAGCCATAACGTTCAGAAAGAGCCTTGATTTCTTTGCTAGCTCCAGCAATATCTAGCACACCATTTTTAGTCAATTCACTACCTAAAATGATGTTTTCAGCCACTGTGAAGGCTTCTACCAACATAAAGTGCTGGTGAACCATTCCGATTCCCAAACTAGCTGCTTTAGATGGTGAGTCGAGGTTGACAACTTGACCGTTGACCACAATTTCACCACTGGTTGGTTCAAGAAGCCCTGCTAACATATTCATGAGCGTAGACTTACCAGCCCCATTTTCTCCTAAAAGTGCATGAATTTCACCTTTTCGTAGGTGCAGATTGATTTTGTCGTTGGCAACAAATTCACCAAACACCTTGGTAATATCACGCATCTCAATGACATTTTCGTGTGCCATGTGCTCTCCCTTTCAGAGTCTTATTTTATTTCAATAAAACTTGCTAGTTTCTCTAGTAGCAAGCTTTACTGAGACAAAATGACTTTGTCTCAACTCTTAAAAAAGCGGCCGAGGGCCGCTTCCTAAGAAATGACTTCCATCCATTATTTTTCAGGAACTTTTACGCTTCCATCAAGGATTTTAGCTTTAGCAGCTTCGACAGCTTTTTTACCTTCTTCTGAAAGGTTTGTTACTGCTAAGTCAACCCCTTTATCTTTCAATGAGTAAACGATCACTTGACCGCCAGGGAATTCACCTTTTTCTGCCTTGTTAGAGATATCTTTTACAGTTGTACCAACTTGTTTCAAAGTAGATGCAAGAACAAAGTTTGATTCTTTGCCATCTTTAGAAGTGTATTTACCTTCTGCTTCTTGGTCACGGTCTACACCGATAACCCAAACTTTTTCATTTTCAGGACGGCTCTCGTTGAGTGATTTTGCTTCTGCAAAGACACCCGCACCTGTACCACCAGCTACTTGGTAAACAATATCTGCACCAGCTGCGTATTGTGCGGCTGCAATTGTTTTACCTTTCGCAGCATCACCAAATGAACCAGCGTAGTCAACTTGTACTTTGATAGATGGGTCTACTGACGCAACACCAGCCTTGAATCCTGCTTCAAAACGAGAGATAACTTCTGACTCCATACCACCTACAAAACCAACTTGTTTTGTTTTAGTTGTTTTTGCTGCAGCTACACCTGCAAGGTAACCTGACTCATTATCAGCGAAAGTTACGCTAGCAACATTTTTTTGGTCTTTAATCACATCATCAATCAAGACATAGTTGATATCAGTGTGCTCTTTTGCTGCATCTTTAACTGCATTATTAAGGGCAAAACCAACACCGAAGATTAGGTTGTAACTTCCAGCCGCTTGTTGCAAGTTGTTAGCGTAGTCAGCTTCACTTGTTGATTGGAAGTAAGTAAAACCTTTATCTTTTGAAAGATTATGTTCTTTACCCCAGTCTTGCAAACCTTCCCAAGCTGATTGGTTGAATGATTTGTCATCAACACCACCAGTATCAGTGACGATTGCTGCCTTTGTCTTCACATCAGAAGATGAAGCTGCGTTACGAGAAGAGCGGTTACCACATGCAGCAAGTCCAACTGCTGCCACTGCAACTAGACCAAGGCCTAGCCATTGTTTCTTGTTCATTACTGAACCTCCTAAATAAGATGTGCAACGATGTTGCAAGTATGGATTGGTTGGTCACAAGGACCGTGCCACTCAGAGAGCGACTCAGACTAGTTTAAGTCTGTAAAAGAGTATGGAAGTAATTCCCCGACCGTCATCTCGACCGTCGATTTATCTTTTGCGACTAAGGTCACTTTTAGATCTTGTTGAAAAAATTCAGCCATCACTTGGCGACAAGCACCACATGGTGAAATTGGTTTTTCAGTCTGTCCATAGACAATCAATTCTGAAAACTCTCTTTGGCCTTCGGAAACTGCTTTAAAAATCGCTGTACGCTCTCCGCAGTTTGTCAAAGGATAGCTAGCATTTTCGATATTGACACCTGTATAAACACTACCATCTTTCGCCACTAAAACAGCTCCGATAGGAAAGTGAGAATAGGGGACATAGGCTTTCTTGCTGGTTTCAATTGCCAGTTCAATCAACTCAGTAGTCGCCATCTGCCAATTCTCCTTTTAAAATGGCTACCCCAGCTGACGTTCCGATACGGGTCGCACCTGCTTCCACAAATGCAAGAGCATCTGCATAAGAACGAGCTCCACCAGCAGCCTTGACACCCATTTCAGGTCCAACTGTTTCACGCATCAATTTGACATCTGCTATCGTAGCACCACCAGTTGAAAAGCCAGTTGAAGTTTTTACGAAATCAGCTCCAGCTTTTTGAGCTAATTGGCAAGCCACAACTTTTTCTTGGTCTATCAGAAGGCAAGCTTCAATAATGACTTTCACTAACTTGTCACCACTTGCTTCTACAACAGCACGGATGTCCGATTCAACCAAGGCTAAATTACCTGATTTGAGAGCCCCAACATTGATTACCATGTCAATCTCGTCAGCCCCATTTTGGATAGCTTCTTTTGTTTCAAATGCTTTCACAGCTGAAGTTGTTGCCCCCAAAGGGAAACCTACTACTGTGCAGACCTTGACATCTGTGCCTTTAAGCCCTTTTTTGGCATGTTCAACCCAGGTCGGATTAACGCAAACACTGGCAAAATCATACTCCCTAGCCTCAGACAACAAACAATCAATTTGATTTTCTGTTGCATCTTGTTTTAAAAGCGTATGATCGATATATTTATTTAATTTCATATTCGGATTCTCCTGCGGTTTATGAGATAATTTCTATAATTTCTCGTAAACTTTGCATCCTATCATTTATTTTAACATATTTTTGAAAATCTGTAACTAGCTGAGGAGAAATTTTTCCATTTGTGTATACTTTTGCAACAATTTCTCCCTTTTGAACGGAATCTCCAACTTTCTTTTCAAAAACAATTCCTGTTTCATAGTCCAAGGCATCAGACTTGACTGCACGGCCTGCCCCCAGTCTCATAGCATAAAGCCCAAATTCCATTGCTGGAAGAGCTGAAATGACACCCGTTTCCTGAGCAGGGATTTCCACCACATGGGCTACATTGACAGGCCGATAGAGATCTTCCAAGTCTCCACCTTGGGCTTGGACCATCTCCTCAAACTTAGCCAGCGCGTGACCATTTTCAAGATGTTGGCGAACTTCTTCAACTGTCTTGTTTACATTTGCCAGGCCAAGCATAATTTGAGCCAATTCGCATATAAAATGGGTAATATCCTGACGGCCTTGCCCTTGTAAAATCTCCAATGCTTCAAGGATTTCCAGACGATTTCCAATCGCTCGTCCCAAAGGCTGGCTCATATCCGTAATCACTGCTACCGTTTTTCGACCAACTGCTTTACCTAGTTCTACCATAGTTTGAGCCAATTCACGTGCCTCATCAACCGTCTTCATGAAGGCACCCTCTCCGACAGTTACGTCTAGCAAAATAGCATCCGCTCCTGCCGCAATTTTCTTGCTCATCACCGAACTCGCAATCAAAGGAATCGTGTCGACAGTTGCGGTCACATCACGAAGAGCATAGAGAAGTTTGTCAGCTTTGACAAGCTGGTCTGATTGCCCAATGACAGATACTCCAATATCCTGCACTTGATTAATGAAATCCTCTTGACTACGTTCTACTTGATATCCCTTAATGGACTCCAATTTATCAATTGTTCCACCAGTATGGCCGAGACCACGACCACTCATTTTTGCCACAGGCACACCAAAGCTAGCAACAAGAGGAGCCAAAATCAAGGTTACCTTATCACCAACACCCCCAGTAGAATGCTTGTCAACCTTAACCCCTTCAATAGCTGATAAATCAAACTCTTGACCTGTCTGAACCATTTTCATGGTCAAATCAGATATTTCTCGAGTCGTCATTCCTTTAAAATAAACAGCCATAGCAAAGGCAGACATCTGATAGTCAGGAACAGTTCCTGACACATAGCCTTCTACCAGCCATTCAATTTCACTAGAAGTCAGTTCTTGACCATCTCGTTTCTTTTGGATTAAATCAACTGCTCTCATTCTTTCACACTTCTAAGGATATAGTATCCCTTATCTTTTTTGACGATTTCACAATTGCCAAACACATCTTCCATCTTGGACTTAGCACTTGGAGCCCCTTGTTTTTTCTGGATAACTATGGTCAAATCTCCACCAGTTTCCAAGAAATCTTTACTTTTCTCAATGATTTCATGAACTACTTGCTTGCCCGCACGGATAGGGGGATTGGAAATGACATGGTCAAAATGTCCTTCAACTTGTTCATAGATGTTGGACTGAAAAACCGTCGCTTCTACTTTATTTCGTTCAGCATTTTGCCGCGCCAAATCCAAGGCACGATTATTAATATCGACCATGGTCGCCTGAACACCATAAGCCTTAGCTAAAGACAAGCCCAAAGGTCCGTAACCACAGCCTACATCCAGGACAGTTTCTCCTTGGTTGACCTCAAGACACTTGAGCAAGAGTTGACTTCCAAAGTCAATCATTTTCTTGCTAAAAACACCCGCATCCGTCAAAAAGGTCATTTTTTCTCCCAACAAGTCCACTCTCAACTCATGAATGTCGTGAGCAGCATCAGGATTTTCTGCATAATACATTTTACTCATGAAACTATTTTACCATAATTTGACTTAAATTGTAAATCGTTTACAAATTGATAATAAAACGAAAAAGACTGAAGAAAGCTAGTCACGAAGACATTTTCTTCAATCTCTTTCAACACTTATAAATAATAAACCATTTAGAACTATAAATATCACAGTCCAGATAAAAACAAAAAGTTTATCACCTATATTATTTCTATTGCTTAACCTTAAAATACTTTATTATCAACAAAATTCCCAACAAGATGTTTAGATAAAAGCCCAACTGATAAGTTTGTGTCAGGATTTCCAAACTGGTCCAAAGTCGTATCAAATCTTCCAGTGACATGCTGAAGAAATAACCCTCTGTAGCAATCCACAAAATCAAAAATAGATAACTACCAGCAGCAAGCCATTTCGTCCACCGTTTTTTTAGTAAGAAAGCAATCAAGAGCGAACAGATAAAGATAGCTGTTACAATAGCATGTTCCATCAAAAAAGTAAAACCGTAATAGATTTCCACAAAGCGTCTACCATTATCTGCATTCGCCCCTTTTATAAAAGGTAGTGCAAAACTTAAAATAAAACAAAGTTCCAATGTGTAACGTTTTAAGATTTTCATAGTACACCTCCTATAAGTGGTGAACTAAAAAGCCCCCTTTATTAGCTTACAAATCAGTAGAAACTATCTCCTACTTCATCAATAAATTGGTCAACCTCTATTATACGATATTGGCTTACTATCATCAAGAAACCGCTTTATTTTTTTAGCTTTTTATGGTATGATAAACAAAATATCTAGGGGAAAACAAATGACCAACGAATTTTTACATTTTGAAAAAATCAGCCGCCAGACTTGGCAATCTTTACATCGAAAGACAACACCTCCTTTGACAGAAGAGGAATTAGAGTCCATCAAGAGTTTTAATGACCAGATTAGTTTACAGGATGTTACCGATGTCTATCTTCCCCTAGCCCATCTCATCCATATTTACAAGCGTACCAAGGATGATTTGGCCTTTTCCAAAGGAATTTTCCTTCAACGTGAAAGCAAATCCCAGCCTTTTATCATTGGGCTTTCTGGAAGTGTTGCCGTTGGAAAATCCACAACCAGTCGCCTACTTCAAATCCTACTGTCCCGTACACTTACAGATGCTAGGGTTGAGTTGGTAACAACTGATGGCTTTCTCTATCCCAACCAGACCTTGATTGAACAAGGGATCTTAAATCGCAAGGGATTTCCTGAAAGCTATGATATGGAAGCTCTTCTCAACTTCCTGGATCACATCAAAAATGGACAAGATGTAGATATTCCTGTCTATTCTCATGAAGTCTACGACATCGTACCTGAGGAAAAGCAAAGCGTCAAAGCTGCTGATTTTGTGATTGTTGAGGGAATAAATGTCTTTCAAAATCCACAAAACGAGCGTCTCTACATTACTGACTTCTTTGACTTTTCCATCTATGTTGATGCTTCAGTCGATGACATCGAGAGTTGGTATCTGGACCGTTTCTTAAAAATGCTGAGCCTAGCCCAAAACGACCCTGATAGCTACTATTATCGTTTTACTCAAATGCCAATTGGGGAAGTGGAATCCTTTGCCCATCAAGTCTGGACCAGTATCAATCTCACAAATCTACAAAATTATATTGAACCAACCAGAAATCGTGCAGAAGTGATTCTGCATAAAACAAAGAACCATGAAATCGATGAAATTTACTTAAAAAAGTAATTTTCCCTTGTCAAAACGTAAGTTTTCAGATATAATGGTATAGTTAGTAAAAATGGAGGTAAGAACATTGGCAAACATTAAATCAGCTATCAAACGCGCTGAATTGAACGTTAAACAAAACGAAAAGAACTCAGCTCAAAAATCAGCTATGCGTACTGCTATCAAAGCTTTCGAAGCAAACCCATCTGAAGAACTTTTCCGTGCTGCTAGCTCAGCTATCGATAAAGCAGAAACTAAAGGTTTGATTCACAAAAACAAAGCAAGCCGCGATAAAGCTCGTCTTTCAGCTAAACTTGCTAAATAAGAAACAGTCCATAGAGGCTGTTTTTTTGTCTCCAAATAGGAAAGGGTAGAAAATGAAAATCGCAATTATCGGATATTCTGGTGCTGGTAAGTCAACGCTAGCTGAAAAGTTATCTCTCTACTACTCCATCCCAAAACTTCACATGGACACACTCCAATTTCAACCTGGTTGGCAAGACAGTGACCGCGAATGGATGTTGACCGAGATGAAAAGCTTTCTCACCAAGCATGAAGATTGGGTCATTGATGGGAATTATTCTTGGTGCTATTACGAGGAAAGAATGCAGGAAGCTGACCAAATCATCTTTTTAAACTTCTCTGCTTGGAATTGTTTGCTAAGAGCCTTTAAGCGCTATTTAAAATACAGAGGAAAAGTGAGAGAAAGTATGGCTAAGGGATGCCCCGAGCAATTCAACTGGGAATTTATTCGTTGGATTCTCTGGGATGGTCGAACAAAAAATGCTAAGGATAGATACCAATACTTAAACAATACTTACCCAGAAAAGATGCATATTCTCCATTCTCAAGCAGAGATTGATTGTTTTTTGCAATCTTTAAAAAAGTAAACAATATAGTAGCATTTCATTAAAATCAGCATGTACTGATTGACTAAAAAAGGAAGTTTTTCATCCAGAAAGTCTTCCTTTTTTCCTTTTATTCAACAATTAAAAATAACTCGAGCAATTTATAAATCAACAATAAAATTCCCCTAGAAATGAAGAGAATCTTGTTCATAGTTTCTGAGTTCGTGATACAAAAAAACTAAAGGAAGTATAGTCCTACTTCTTTCAGTTTTTTATTGTCTCAATTTAGAAAAAACTTCTCCAATCTTACCTTCGATAACTAAATCAGCTTGGCTGTCTTGAGGAGTGCTGGACTTGTTGATAACGACAAGATTTGACCCTGAAAAATAATTGATTAGGCTAGCTGCAGGGTAAACAACTAAGGAAGTTCCACCAATGATCAACAAATCTGCTTGATGAATGACTTGGGCTGCGCGACTAAATACATCCATATCTAGCTCTTCCTCATAAAGTGTTACGTCAGGTTTGACCACCTTACCACAATCTAAGCAGTGGGGAACTGGACCTTCAAGTGCCAAAAAGGCAGTCAAATCATAAAAGCGATGACAGCCCAAACAATAATTACGATCTGCACTACCATGCAGTTTCAAAACTTTCTGAGATCCTGCCATTTCATGGAGGCTATCGATATTTTGCGTCACAATCGCCTTTAATTTACCTGTTTTTTCCAAAGACGCTAGATAATCATGTGCTAAATTCGGCTTAGCATCAGGATAGACCAGATACTTTTTGTAGAAATCAAAAAAATCCTCTGGATAGCGCTCAAACATAGTGCGTGAAACCAGTTGCTCGGCAGTAAAATGGCGACCTAGTTTCAGACTATATATACCATCTGAACTACGAAAATCTGGAATATTAGACTCTGTAGAAACCCCTGCACCACCGAAAAAGACAATTCTCTGACTTTGATCAATAATACCTTGTAATTGTTCAATCTTATCCATTTTGTACTCCTAGGAATTTTCAAGTTAAAAAGTTGAAAGCCTTGACTTCTTGTCAACTTGGCTTCCAACTTTATTTGATTATTATGAGGTCTTAAACTAACTCCTGTTAGCCCTTTGATACAATTAGGCTTCCTTCAATTTCCTTATTCTTACCTATTTCAGGATTGATTCATTGTTAATAGTTATCATTTTGAGAACAAGAGAAATCATTCTGAATATAGCCTACCTTTAGTCTGCAATCAATGTTTCCAAACCAACCTTCATCATATCAGTGAAGGTGTTTTGACGTTCTTCTGCAGTTGTATCTTCATCTGGATTAACCAAACTATCTGAAATAGTCATAATAGCTAAAGCATCAACATGGTGTTGAGCAGCAAGATAGTAAAGAGCCGCTGCTTCCATTTCCACAGCCTTGACTCCCCACTTACCAAGCTCAATGTTCTTTTCAAAGTAGTTTGAGTAAAAGACATCAGATGATAAAACGTTCCCAACGTGGGTTGTCATACCGAGTTCTTTAGCGATATGGTAGGCCTTATCAAGCAAATCAAAGCTAGCGATTTGTGGAAAATCGTACTGTGGCCAATCGTTGCGGATGATGTTTGAGTTAGTTGCAGCTGCCTGCGCCAAAACCAATTCACGAACATGGACATCTTCATTCAAAGAACCCGCAGTTCCCACACGGATTAATTTTTTCACACCGTAGTCAACAATCAACTCACGCGCATAAATCGAAATAGATGGCATTCCCATCCCAGTTCCCATGACAGATACACGGTGACCTTTGTAAGTACCTGTGTAACCAAACATGTTACGCACTTCGTTAAAGCAAACAGCATCTTCAAGGAAATTCTCCGCAATAAACTTAGCACGAAGAGGATCCCCAGGAAGAAGAATTTTATCAGCAATTTCACCCTGCTGAGCAGCAATATGGATAGACATAATTTATGATACAAAGAGCGACAAGAAAACGACTGAAAATTAGGAATCTGACGAGAAATCCTGATTTCTCAGTCAGATTATCTATTTTCCAAGTTTTCCGCTCGTGTTCAAATCAAAACACACGCTCTACCTTTCTTTTTTGTATATTTAGGATAGCAACAGAGAACAAAGTAAAAATAGGAAATCCGACAAAGATGTAAGGCATCTAGGAGGATTTATCTTTTTTACAAAGCCTCTAGCCCGGGTTCAATTCAAACCCGAACTACCCTTCCTTTCTTTTATTGTTATGAAAAGTTTTCCGCTCGTGTTCAAATCTGAACACGCGCTCTACCTTTCTGTTTAATTTTTGTTCTCTCTCAGAGAACTAGCTGAGTTCTGTTCAAGATCAGCTAGTGCTTTCTTATAAACTAGACAAACTAACTGTCATTGTACCATCAGATTACAAGACATCATCATCACTCACCTTAGAATTCAATGTTGTTCCCCAGTGAGTAATTTTTCGATGTGGTTGGGCAAGAATAGGTCTGTTGTCATAGATTGTTTGCCATCTATTCCAGATAAGACCTGTTCTCTTTTCGATCTTAATTCGAAGATTACGCATATTAGACTTAATTGGGAGATTGAGGACAAAGCCTGCGGTCTGATTACGCCCATTCCCTTCCCAAGAACGACTTCGGACAACTGATTGGCCATTTTTATCCACTGTAACTTCTTCCCACGATATTGAATAACGTGCAATATAAGCACCACTATGTTGAATAGTTAGGGTTTTATCTTTTACAGGAGTGTAGTTTAACAGTTGTACAGGCTTAGAAGCTTGAGTAGTTACATTATTTTTAGCTACAAATCGAAAAACTTCTACTTCTGCAAGGCTGAGAGCTTGATTTTTTTGACGCAATTGAATGCGAACACGGCGACCTAGTTTACCATTCAACTGGAGATCTAAACTGCTTCCTTCTAAACGAGAAACATATTGTCTAGCAACTTCTGTCCCTTTTTCATCATATAAAATCACATCAAAGTCTGACAGACGTTTAGAAAGTTCTCCATCCCCACGGTTATGAAGGCGAACAAGTCCTACCTGTTCTGTACGACCTAAATCAACTTCCCACCAAGGCTGATTTTCAAATTTTGTATGGGTAATTGATTGCTGGCTATAACTACTATTGGTATTGCCATCCAAGGCACGACTAGCATCTCCACCAAAATCAGTAGAACTTTGCTTAGCTTGTTTTTTCCAAGCGATATTCTCAGCACGATATACTTGGACTTCTGCAAGACTGAGAGCGTTATATCCATCTAACTCGATGCGTACAAAACGAGCTTTCTTATAATCAATCGAAATCTGAGCGGAACTATCTCGCAAGTATGCAATGCGCTTTCTTTCAATTTCTTTCCCAGAACTATCCAAAAGAATCACATTAAAATTGGTAAGCCTATCCTGAGCAGTATCTGTTCGATTATAAATATTGATTTGACGAATCGTTTCTTCCTTGTCTAAATCAACTTGCCACCAAGGTTTTGATTGAAAATCTGTATGAGTGACAGAATTATGTCCGTAATTTCCATCTAATTTCCCATCAACTGCTCTTCTAGCATCTCCTCCAAAAGCTGTCGAACTTTGAGTTACTCGTTTCCCTAGAGCTATATTTTCAAGAGGTTCAGCGCTTGGTTGACTAGATGACAGAGGGACTTGTTGTTTCTTAAAGAAATAAACTTTGTCCAATTTTTGATCACGATATCCCTGTTTATCAAGCGTATCACGTTTTCCAATATTAAAATTCGGGATAGCATTCATTCTACTTTCAAAATAACCACGCGAACGGTGTTTGAAACTAGAGTTACCTGTAAAAGTTACAATATCATTATCATTACGAATCAATGATGTCACAACATTATCATTATCGACCACATAATGTTTTATTTTACCAGATAGAGCTAACTTACGACTTTCTAACCCTACATCCCAGAAACCATTTTTTGCATTCCAAATAGTTCGAGAAGTAATTACTTTAGGAGCGCTAAATGTCGTAACTTTTTTCAAAACATTACTATAAAAAGTAGGATATTTCTGATAAGCTTCAACTGCTGCTATTTGAGCTAAGTAGCCTCCTAGCGAATGACCCGTCATATACAGATTGGTAATGCTAGAATCCTGCGCCAGTTCTTTTACAACATTACGGATATCATCCGCTTGTGCAGGTTTATTTCCTCCAAACAAAACAAAATCTGTACTTAAATCTTTCGCATCATTCAGTCTTGTTCCACGTATAGCCAACATATGCACCGTTCCATCTTTGAGATAAGGGAGATCGCTCTTGGTCTCAAATAAGAAAGCATCCAAGCCACTTGCTGTATGATAAGCCTTTTTCATCTTCCAAAATGGTGCCAGTTCATTGTGCATCATTTTATATTCTTGACGATCAAGATAAAGACTTGGAAAAGGATTTTTATGATCTAGAATTTTGTCAATGTAAGCATCATCACGATAAGCCAACTCCATAAAAAGGAGGGAATCACGATCTGTGACATACCATTGTTTCTTATTATCATCTTCCCCGTCCTCTAGTCCATCTCCATCACTATCTGCTAGTAAAGGATGGCTATGGTATCCTAAGTAGTCTTTCCCATCTTTATTGTAAACATACAATTCATCCTTATTTTTTATTCCATCATGATCATCATCTCCATCAGGATCTAAAAATTTTCCACCGTATAAAGAATTATCGACAAGATCCTTCTCTACATGGAGCTCTCCTTTAGAAATTTTGACAAAGTCTGCCTCTGTTACTGGTCGAGAATTTTTTGGCTCATCCTTTAGAATTTCCTCTTTCTTCAATTCCTCATGAGGTACAGCAGATTCTTTTTGATATAATTCTTCTCCTGCTTTTTCTTTCTGAGTTTTAACAACTTCTTTTGTCTCTAGAGTTGATTGAGCAACTGTAGTTTTCTCCTCTGTAATAGATATTTCCTGTTTTTTATCGGTACTGTCTAGTTTTGCCGGACTATCCGTTGCATTTACTACTAGAGGAGTTTCGTTTTTCACAACTGGACTGCCTTCATTGGCAGAAATTCCTGTCGGTGCTAAAAAAGCAAAACCAACTGCAACAGACACAACTCCGATACTTAGTTTTTTTATACCAAAACGCATAATTCGTTGATTAATTTTCATTTATTCATATATCTTTCTTTTATTTTTTTCACCCTCTTTACCAACAATACTCTCCAATCAGCTAATCTCCTTTAGCATCACAGTTTCATTTTTATACTTGGTTAACAAGGATTTGATGAGGTTTGTAAAAGTATGGGGACCTCATTCAATTTTCATATCATAATTCTATATGGAAGTTAATTATTTCATTCATCTTCCAACTCACCGAAATGCTTTCCTACTTATTTTTTTCTCATAGTTCAGCAAGAATTGCTTTAAGTAAGCCTTTGAAATCACCTTTAACACGTTCAGTCACTTCTACAACTTCTTCGTGATTAAGTTCTTCTTGGAAACCAGCCGCAAAGTTAGTGATACATGAAATACCAAGAACTTTCAAACCTGAGTGGGCTGCCACAATAACTTCAGGAACCGTAGACATACCGACTGCATCTGCTCCAAGTGTCTTATAGGCACGAATTTCTGCTGGTGTTTCATAAGTTGGACCAGTTACACCGATATAGACCCCTTCATCAAGCTTGATACCAAGTTTTTTAGCCACTTCATGGGCAGTAGCACGGTATTTTGGTGTGTAGGCTTTAGACATATCAGGGAAACGTGGACCAAAATCATCCAAGTTTTCACCCATCAATGGGTTCTGCCCCGTCATATTGATATGGTCTGAGATAGCCATCAAGGTACCAGGGCCAAATCCAATACCACCAGCAGCATTGGTTACAATGACACCTTCACATCCAAGAACTTTCATGACACGTACTGGGAAAGTCACGACTTCCAGAGGATTTCCTTCGTAGAAATGGAAACGACCTTGAAGAGCCAAGACTTTTCGACCTGCAAGGTCACCATATACCAATTTACCAGCGTGACCGACTACTGTCGAACGGCCCCAGTTGGGAATATCTGCATAGTCTACTACAACTGGATTTTCGATTTCTTCTGCAAGTTCTCCCAGACCTGATCCAAGGATTAGACCGAACTCAGGTGCTTGGATTCCCTTGTCTTTCAGGAAGGCAGCTGTTTCATTGATTTTATCTAAAAATGTCATTGTGTGTCTCCTTTATTATTTTTTAGCATTTGACCGATTTTGTCAAAAGTTTTAGCATTACGAATGGTGATTTGGCGGTAGAAAGGCATCTTGAGTAAGTATTTGTGATAGGCTGTTTCGTAGTATGATTCTTCGCAGTATTTTCCCCAGAAAATACCAAGTCTTCCAAAATGAACGACTTCATCTTCCAGTTCCAAACTGTTCACTTTCTCGATCACTTGATCCACATCTAAGCTCTCCGTGTAGAAGAGCACATCTTTTCGTGCCAGACCTTTAGTCCACCAATCTGGCAGATTCTCCAGCTCTTCTTCATAGTCTTCCTGACTCAGCAAAGAAAAGCTTTGAATAAATGGATAATTGACTGCAAAGAAAGTCTCTAATTCTTCAACCAATCGGGCTTTGGGGTCTGTCGAAGTAAAGAAAATATTGCCACTGTTGATGTAGGTTTCAACCTTTTCCAGTCCCAACTCTGTCAGTTCTTGACGAAGTTGCGCCATGACGACCTTATTCTTCCCACCAACATTAATGCCCCGAACAAGTAAAGCATATCGCGTCATCTTATACCAATTTATCTAAGAAACTTTCCCCAATCATGGCAGTTTCAACACCAAAGTTATCTGCAATAGTCGCTGAGATATCTGCAAAATGTCCGACTGGTAGCAAACCGTTCCCTTTAAAGGCAGGGCTGTAGGCCAACAATGGAATATATTCACGAGTGTGGTCTGTTCCTGCATAAGTTGGGTCGTTCCCGTGGTCCGCAGTAATCAAGAGAAGGTCATTCTCTCTCATAGCTGCGATAATTTCAGGTAAGCGTTCATCAAACTCATGCAAACAATCACGGTAACCATGAGAATTACGACGGTGGCCGTAAAGGGCATCGAAGTCCACCAAGTTTGTGAATGAGAATCCTCTTTCAAACTCAGCAAGGCCCATGGTCTTCAATAGTGTATCAATTCCATGGATGTTTGACTTGTTGTGGCCCATATCATGGTTAATACCCGCACCGTTAAAGATATCGTTGATCTTTCCAACAGCATAAGTATCGATACCAGCTTCATTCAATTTATCCAAAACAGTCGGTGCAAATGGAGATACCGCCAAGTCACGACGGTTTGCAGTACGAGTGAAATTACCTGGTTCACCTACATAAGGGCGAGCAATGATACGACCTAGAAGGGCTGGGCGCTCAAGGGTAATCGAACGAGCGTATTCACAGATACGGTACAATTCGTCCAAAGGAATAATATCTTCGTGGGCAGCAATTTGCAAAACAGGGTCAGCTGAAGTATAGATAATCAACTCTCCAGTTTCCATTTGACGTGGTCCAAAATCATCGATAACAGCTGTACCTGAGTAAGGTTTGTTGGCTTCACGAATGACCTTACGTCCTGAAAATTCTTCGATTTTTGTCAGGATTTCTTCTGGGAATCCGTTCCAGAAAGTATCGAAGGGCTCAGTAATGTTGAGTCCCATGATTTCCCAGTGTCCAGTCATAGTATCCTTACCAAGAGATACTTCTTCCAATTTTGTTGCATATCCTGTTGGATTGCTTTCCGCCGGTACAGTCTTCAAAGGCGTTTCGCGAGGAATATTTCCAAGACCGATTTTAGCCATGTTTGGGACATTCAAACCAACTGTTTTTGAAATGTGTCCCAGTGTATCAGAAGCTCCATCTGGAACCCCTGCATTAACAAAATTGTTAGCATCTGGTGCAGCTCCGATTCCTACAGAATCCAATACCACCAAGTGAATACGATTAAATTTTGACATAGTGTATCTCCTCCTATTTTCCTTTGTTTGAAGTTAAAATCTGAACTCCATCTCGTCCAGCAACGATGACCTTATCCACCATTTGGTTGAATAATCCATGCTCCACGACACCAACGACATGGTCCAATTCTTGCCCAAAGGCAATTGGATCTTCAATGACATCCAAGGCAAGGTCAATGATAAAGTTCTGCATATCAGTCACAAAACGTTGGCCGTCTTTTTCACGGAAACTTGGTTTGTAGCCAGCTCGCTCAAAACGACGAAAAACCTGTTCTGCGCCATACTGAACCACTTCTACTGGCAATTTAAAAGCACCTAGTTTCTCGACCAGCTTGCTTTCATCCACCACCCAAATGTATTCTTTTGAGGGCGTTGCGACAACCTTCTCCATGAGAAGGGCACCACCGCCGCCTTTGATTCCGTTAAACTGGCTATCCACTTCATCCGCCCCGTCGACTGTCACATCGACAAAGTCTACTTGGTCAATAGACTTGAGCGGGATATTAAGACCTTCAGCCTGTTTACTGGTCACACTAGAAGTCGTTACAGCTGTAATCTGCAACCCTTCTTCCTTGATACGACGACCGATTTCTTCGACAAAATAATAGGCAGTCGAACCTGTCCCAAGTCCGACGACCATTCCATCTCTCACGAACTCAGCAGCCTTGATACCTGCCATTTTCTTCAGATTTTCCACTCAAACACCTCCATTAAAGAGCTACTTCTATTATACCATGTAACGGCTTTTATTTCATCTGGAAATTGAAAACGATATCCATTCTCAAAGAAATTTTGCTAGGGTTGATTTTTTATCATAAAGATGCTTAAATAGTTAAGTATAGAAAAGGAGAAATAAGATGAACCCATTAGATTTATTTAATCAAGTAAAAGAACTAATCGAAACAAAAGATTTCGAAGCTGCAAAAACATTTGTTGCAGAAAATCAAGAACAACTTGGAGAATACCTCTCCCAAGCTCAGCAATTGATTTCTGGTTCAGAAGGTCTAGATAGTCTCGTTGAAAAGATTAAAGGATTTTTCTAAAAATATAAGAGGTTGACAAAACTCAACTGCAAGAGAAAATAAATTAAATTTTCCCACAATAAAACGCATAGAATCAAGGTTTTTGTGTACTGACCCCAAAAAGTT
>NZ_VMND01000019.1:0-37967 GCF_013277555.1 Streptococcus sp. k-163
TTTGGGATCAGTACACACTTAATATTATGCGTTTTTTGATTTTAGAGACTTTTTGCCCAGCCTATTTCACGTTGTTCAAGCCTGATTGCTCTTGACTCGTCACTTGCCTCTCAAAGAGGTTTTAGTATTACTTACTACTATCCCTAAAGGGATCCTCATATTCTTTTACACTTAATTTATCTAGTGCTATATCATGCTTTACTCGTTCTCAAATTGTCATACTCGTGAAGAAATCATCCACTGGATAATTTCTTTAATATTGAATATTTTTCTTAATTGTAGCTTCATTGAGTCCCACCGTACTCATATAATAACCTTCCGCCCAGAAATGCCGATTCACAAACTTGTACTTGAGATTGGCGTGTTTATCAAACATCATGAGCGCACTTTTTCCTTTTAAATAACCCATGAAACTCGAAACACTTATCCTTGGTGGAATACTTACTAACATATGCACATGGTCTGGCATTAAGTGACCCTCGATAATTTCAACTCCTTTATAACTACACAAGCGATGAAATATTTCGCCTAAACTACTTCTATATTGATTATAGATGACTTTTCGTCTATACTTAGGGTTGAGCATAATGTGATAGAACAGTGCCACTTTGTGTGTGATAAACTATGAGCCTTTTGTGCCATATTTTTGACTCTTTCGCTTTACAATTGCCTTGAAGAGCTTTATTGTATCGCGTTTGGAGTTTTTTGGGTACAACCTTCGACGCGTACCTGCATAGCGGGTGGTTTTTTTGTCTCGCACCTAACGGAGCGAGACGGACTGAAAGTCACATAAGAAAACGAGTATCTCCAACTACGGAAATACTCGTTTTTTGATAGTTAGAAGTGGGTTTTTGTCCAACCTTCTTTTTTATATCTTTTACAATCCAGCAAAATCTTTGATTTCTTGAGCTGACATTGAAGAGTCACAACGGACGTTGATTTGTCCATCCGCAATGTGAACAAATCCTGGTACAGTTGGGATTCCGTAACGTGAGCGAAATGCTTGCAACTCATTGAGTTGGCTTGGTTCTTCACTATTGATGAAGTAGATGTGAGCTTTAGTTTCAGCTACGACACCTGCCAAGGTACCAGCAAATTTACGGCAGTAAGGGCAAGTTTTGCGACCGATAAAGAAGGTTGCAGTTTCTTTTTTATCAAGAGCTTCTTGCGCACGCGCAACTGTAGTGACTTCAAGGTCTTTGATATTATCTAAAAATTGTTCCATGAGATTACCTCGCTTTCATTGATAAGTCTAGTATGCCATAAAGTTTCTAAAATTGCTTAGATTTGATACGAAAAAAAGATGAGATTATTTGGTCTCATCTTTTATAGGACTTTATTTTACAAAAGCATTGATTTCTGCCTCGATGTTAGCAATCTTAGCTTGTGATTCTTCGTTGCTTTCACCTACAACTGCAATGTAGAACTTGATTTTTGGTTCTGTCCCTGAAGGGCGAACGGCAATCCATGAACCGTCAGCAAGTGTGTATTTCAACACATCACTTGGAGGAGTTGTCAAGTTTGTAACAGTGCCGTCAGCAGCAGTAGCAGTTTGAGCTTTGAAGTCTTCTACGACAGTGATAGCTGTTGCGTTCCATTCTTTTGGAGCATTGTTACGGAATTTAGCCATGATTGCTTTGATTTGTTCAGCACCATCGACACCTGAAAGAGTAACAGAGATAGTTTTTTCTGCATAGTAACCGTACTCTTTGTAGATTTCTTCGATACCGTCAGCAAGAGTCAAACCACGTGAACGGTAGTAGGTAGCAAGTTCAGCAACGACAAGAACGGCTTGGATAGCGTCTTTATCACGTACGAATGGTTTAATCAAGTAACCGAAGCTTTCTTCAAATCCCATCATGTAAGTGTGATTGTGTTTTTCTTCGAATTCTTGGATTTTTTCAGCGATAAATTTGAAACCAGTCAAGACGTTGAACATGGTTGCCCCGTAGCTTTCAGCAATCTTCGTTACCAAGTCAGTTGATACGATAGATTTGCAGAGAGCCGCATTTTCAGGAAGAGTTCCAGCGTTTTTGTGGGCTTCCAAGATGTATTTAGCCATGATAGCACCGATTTGGTTACCTGATAGGTTAAGGTAGCTACCATCTTTTTGAAGAACTTCAACACCAACACGGTCAGCGTCAGGGTCAGTTGCCACAAGAACATCTGCACCAACTTGACGACCAAGTTCTTCAGCAAGAGCAAAGGCTGCTTGGCTTTCTGGGTTTGGAGATTTTACAGTTGAGAAGTCTGGGTCGGCAGTTGCTTGCGCTTCAACGACTTGAACAGAGTCAAATCCTGCTTGGGCAAGGGCACGACGAGCTAACATTTCACCAGTACCATGAAGTGGTGTGTAGACAATCTTCATGTCTTTACCAAATTCTTCAATCAAGGCTGGGTTGATGTTAACGTCCTTGACTTCTTTGAGGTACTCCACATCGACAGCTTCGCCGATAACTTCAATCAAGCCAGAAGCTTTTTCAGCTTCCACATCAGCAACTTCAACTGCAAATGGGTTTTCGATTGCACGGATATAAGTAGTCAAAGCGTCCGCGTCGTGTGGAGGCATTTGTCCACCGTCTTCACCGTAAACCTTGTAACCGTTAAATGGTGCAGGGTTGTGGCTGGCTGTAACCATGATACCTGCGAAACAGTTGAGGTGACGAACTGCAAATGATAGTTCTGGAGTTGGACGAAGGCTTTCAAATACATAAGATTTGATGCCGTGTTTAGCAAGAACTGCCGCAGATTCAAAGGCAAACTCTGGTGAGAAGTGACGGCTATCGTAGGCAATTGCGACACCACGTTCTTTTTCGTTTCCACCTTTTGACTCAATCAAACGAGCCAATCCTTCAGTAGCTTGGCGAACAACGTAGATGTTGATGCGGTTTGTACCAGCACCAATCAAGCCACGCATACCTGCAGTACCAAATTCAAGATTTGTATAGAAGGCATCTTCCTTTGTTTTTTCATCCATATTTTCCAAATCTTGACGAAGATAGTCAGGAAGCTCCGCAAAATCAACCCATTTCTGGTAATTTTCTTGGTAAGACATTAACATTCTCCTTTTTGTAAATTGTTTTAACCGTTCACATTATAGCACTTTTTAGCGTTTTAGTAAAACGGCAGCATAATTTTCAGAAAAGTAGTGACATATGCCGGTTTATCAAGTCTTGAATGCCTTAGGGAAACATGCTATACTACTCTTATGATTATTTTACAAGCTAATAAAATTGAACGTTCTTTTGCAGGAGAGGTTCTTTTCGATAATATTAATCTGCAGGTTGATGAACGAGATCGGATTGCTCTTGTTGGGAAAAATGGTGCAGGGAAGTCTACTCTTTTGAAGATTTTAGTTGGAGAAGAGGAGCCAACTAGTGGAGAAATCAATAAGAAAAAAGATATTTCTCTGTCTTACCTAGCCCAAGATAGTCGTTTTGAGTCTGAAAATACCATCTACGATGAGATGCTTCATGTCTTTGATGATCTACGTCGGACAGAGCAACAACTTCGTCAGATGGAGTTGGAGATGGGTGAAAAGTCTGGTGAAGATTTGGATAAACTGATGTCAGATTACGATCGCTTATCTGAGAATTTCCGCCAAGCAGGTGGCTTTACCTATGAAGCTGATATTCGAGCAATTTTAAATGGATTTAAGTTTGACGAATCTATGTGGCAGATGAAAATTGCCGAGCTTTCTGGTGGTCAAAACACTCGCTTGGCTCTAGCCAAAATGCTCCTTGAAAAGCCCAATTTCTTGGTCTTGGACGAGCCAACCAACCACTTGGATATTGAAACGATTGCCTGGCTAGAGAATTACTTGGTAAACTATAGCGGTGCCCTTATTATTGTCAGCCACGACCGTTATTTCTTGGATAAGGTTGCGACGATTACGCTGGATTTGACCAAGCATTCCTTGGATCGCTATGTGGGCAATTACTCTCGTTTTGTTGAGTTGAAGGAGCAAAAGCTAGCTACTGAGGCAAAAAACTATGAAAAGCAACAGAAGGAAATCGCAGCTCTGGAAGACTTTGTCAACCGCAATCTAGTCCGAGCTTCAACGACCAAACGTGCCCAATCTCGCCGAAAACAACTGGAAAAAATGGAGCGTTTGGACAAGCCGCAAGCTGGTAAGAAAGCAGCCAACATGACCTTCCAGTCTGAGAAAACGTCTGGTAATATTGTCTTGACTGTTGAAAATGCGGCTATTGGTTATGATGGGGAAGTATTGTCAGAGCCTATCAGCCTAGACCTTCGTAAGATGAATGCTGTCGCCATCGTTGGTCCAAATGGTATTGGCAAGTCAACCTTTATCAAATCAATCGTGGATCAGATTCCGTTTATCAAGGGTGAAAAGTGCTTTGGGGCTAATGTTGAAGTTGGTTACTATGATCAAACCCAAAGCAAGCTAACACCAAGTAATACGGTGCTGGATGAACTCTGGAATGATTTTAAACTGACACCAGAAGTTGAAATCCGTAATCGTCTAGGTGCCTTCCTTTTCTCAGGAGATGATGTTAAAAAATCAGTTGGCATGCTGTCTGGGGGCGAGAAAGCGCGTTTACTTTTGGCTAAATTGTCTATGGAAAACAACAACTTCTTGATTCTGGATGAGCCAACCAACCACTTAGATATTGATAGCAAGGAAGTGTTGGAAAATGCCTTGATTGACTTTGATGGAACTCTTCTATTCGTCAGCCATGACCGTTACTTTATCAATCGTGTGGCAACTCATGTTCTAGAATTGTCTGAGAATGGCTCGACTCTCTACTTGGGAGATTATGACTACTATGTTGATAAAAAGGCTGAAATGGAAGTCAGTCTGACAGAGGAAGCTTTAACTAGCAATCAAGTAAAAGAACCGAGCCCAGTCAATGATTATCAAGCCCAGAAAGAAAGTCAAAAAGAAGTTCGCAAGCTCATGCGACAAATCGAAAGTCTAGAAGCTGAAATCGAAGAGTTAGAAAGTCAAAGTCAAGCCATTTCGGGACAAATGTTGGAAACAAACGATGCCGAAAAACTGATGGAATTGCAGGTTGAGCTGGACAAAATCAGCCATCGTCAGGAAGAAGCGATGCTTGAATGGGAAGAATTATCAGAGCAGGTGTAAAGATGAAACATCTGGGAAAAGTATTTCGTGAATTTCGAACAAGTGGAAATTATTCTTTAAAGGAGGCGGCAGGGGAGTCCTGTTCAACTTCCCAGTTATCCCGCTTTGAGCTTGGGGAGTCTGACCTAGCAGTCTCACGTTTCTTTGAGCTTTTGGATAACATTCATGTAACAATCGAAAATTTCATGGACAAGGCAAGAAATTTTCACAATCATGAACATGTTGCCATGATGGGACAAATTATTCCGCTTTACTACTCAAATGATATTGCAGGTTTTCAAAAGCTTCAAAGAGAACAACTTGAAAAGGCTAAGAGTTCGACGAATCCCCTTTATTTTGAGCTGAACTGGATTTTGTTGCAAGGTCTGATTTGTCAAAGAGATACGACTTATGAGATGAAGCAGGATGATTTGGATAAGGTAGCAGATTATCTCTTCAAAACAGAAGAATGGACCATGTATGAATTGATTCTTTTCGGGAACCTCTATAGTTTCTACGATGTGGACTATGTCACTCGGATTGGTAGAGAAGTTATGGAGAGGGAGGAATTTTACCAAGAGATTGGTCGCCATAAGAGATTAGTGTTGATTTTAGCCCTCAATTGTTACCAGCATTGTTTAGAGCATCTTTCTTTTGATAATGCAAGTTATTTTGAGACTTATACAGAGAAGATTATTGGTAAAAACATTAGTCTTTATGAGCGAAATATTTTACATTACCTAAAAGGTTTTGCCTTCTATCAAAAAGGGCAGTGTAAAGAAGGTTGTAGCCAAATGCAAGAGGCCATGCATATTTTTGACGTGCTAGGTCTTCCAGAGCAAGTAGCCTACTATCAAGAACACTACGAAAAATTTGTCAAAGATTAATTTTCCCAAATAAGGGAAAAAGAAAAAAGCCCCTTTCGGTTTTGATACAATAGTTTCAAAATTTGAGAGGAGTTTTTATATGAATCGCTATGCCGTACAGTTGATTAGCCGTGGAGCTGTAAACAAGATAGGGAATATGCTCTATGATTATGGAAATAGTGTCTGGTTGGCTTCCATGGGAACTATCGGACAGACAGTTTTAGGAATGTATCAGATTTCTGAACTCGTCACATCTATTCTCGTAAATCCCTTTGGCGGAGTCATTTCAGACCGTTTTTCTCGTCGTAGGATTTTAATGGTGACAGACCTTGTTTGTGGGATTCTTTGTCTGGCTATTTCTTTCATAAGGAATGACAGCTGGATGATTGGAGCTTTGATTTTTGCCAATATTGTTCAGGCTATTGCTTTCGCCTTTTCTAGACCAGCAAATAAGGCTATTATCACAGAATTGGTAGAGAAGGATGAACTGGTCCTCTACAATTCTCGTTTGGAGTTGGTGATGCAGGTTGTCAGTGTGAGTTCTCCTGTGCTTTCTTTTCTGGTCTTACAATTTGCGAGTCTTCGCATTACCTTGGTATTAGATGGCCTTAGTTTTTTTCTTGCTTTTGGTTTGGTAGTCCTGCTTCCAAAGAAAGAAGAGAAGACTTTGGGGGAGAAGAAACTTACATTCAAAATTATTTTTTCTGATATCAAGGAGGGGGTTCACTATATTGTGAAGCAAAAGGAAATATTCTTTTTGTTAGTCATGGCTTCAAGCGTCAATTTTTTCTTCGCAGCTTTTAATTATCTCCTTCCCTTTTCAAATCAGCTCTATGGAGTACAAGGTGCCTATGCCACTATTTTAACAATGGGTGCTATCGGATCTATTGTTGGGGCTTTGCTAGCTAGTAAGATTAAAGCCAGTATGGAAATGCTTCTGTTTTTGTTGGCTCTGACTGGACTTGGGGTGATGATAATGGGATTTCCCCTCCCATCCTATCTTACTTTTTCAGGTAATTTCATTTGTGAATTATTTATGACGATTTTCAATATTCACTTTTTTACTCAAGTACAAACCAAGGTTGAAGGTGAATATCTGGGAAGAGTTCTCAGTTCGATTTATACCTTAGCTATACTATTTATGCCTATTGCAACAGGTTTAATGACCTGGCTTCCAAGTGTCCATCTTTATTCTTTCTTAATTATTGGACTAGGAGTTGTCGCCTTATCCTTCTTAGCTCTAGGCTATGTTCGAACTCATTTCAAAAAAGAGCTATAAGTCTGTTTGAGTTTTAAAAATAATTCCAATCTAAGTATTTTTTCCGCCCTTCTCGTTTGTGAGGAGGGCTTAGTTTATGGTAAAATGGTCTTATGAATAAAAGAATGAATGAGTTAGTCGCCTTGCTCAATCGCTATGCGACTGAGTACTATACGAGTGACAATCCCTCGGTTTCAGACAGTGAGTATGATCGCCTTTACCGTGAGTTGGTCGAGTTGGAGGCTGCCTATCCAGATCAAGTATTAGCAGATAGTCCGACCCATTGTGTTGGTGGCAAGGTTTTAGATGGTTTTGAAAAATACAGTCATCAGTATCCTCTTTATAGTTTGCAGGATGCTTTTTCACGTGAGGAGCTTGAAGCTTTTGATGTGCGTGTTCGTAAGGAAGTGGCCCATCCAACCTATATTTGTGAGTTGAAAATTGATGGCTTATCTATCTCTCTTACTTATGAAAAGGGGATTTTGGTTGCTGGGGCAACACGTGGTGATGGTTCTATTGGGGAAAATATCACAGAAAATCTTAAGCGTGTTAAGGACATTCCTTTGACCTTGCCAGAAGAACTAGATATCACGGTTCGTGGGGAATGTTATATGCCACGCGCTTCTTTTGACCAGGTTAACCAAGCTCGCCAAGAAAATGGAGAGCCTGAATTTGCTAATCCTCGTAATGCGGCAGCAGGCACCCTGCGACAGTTGGATACAGCAGTAGTAGCCAAGCGCAATCTTGCGACTTTTCTCTATCAAGAAGCCAGCCCTTCAACTCGAGACAGCCAAGAAAAGGTTTTGAAGCACCTTGAACAACTTGGTTTTGTAGTCAATCATAAGCGAATTTTGGCTGAAAACATAGATGAAATCTGGAATTTTATCCAAGAAGTAGGACAAGAACGGGAAAACCTGCCTTATGATATCGATGGAGTTGTAATCAAGGTCAATGACCTAGCAGGTCAAGAAGAACTAGGCTTTACCGTTAAGGCTCCAAAGTGGGCAGTGGCCTATAAGTTCCCAGCTGAAGAAAAAGAAGCTCAACTCTTATCAGTTGATTGGACAGTTGGCCGTACGGGTGTTGTAACCCCAACTGCAAATCTAACCCCTGTTCAACTAGCTGGAACAACTGTTAGCCGTGCGACTCTACACAATGTGGATTATATTGCTGAAAAAGATATCCGCAAAGATGATACGGTTATCGTTTATAAGGCTGGAGATATTATCCCTGCCGTTTTACGTGTGGTAGAGTCCAAACGAATTTCTGAAGAGAAACTGGATATCCCTACAAACTGTCCAAGTTGTGACTCTGACTTGTTGCACTTTGAAGATGAAGTGGCCCTCCGTTGTATCAATCCGCGTTGCCCTGCTCAAATCATGGAAGGTTTGATCCACTTTGCCTCTAGAGATGCCATGAATATTACAGGACTTGGCCCATCTATTGTTGAGAAGCTTTTTGCTACAGATCTAGTCAAGGATGTGGCAGATATTTACCGTTTGAAAGAAGAAGATTTCCTCCTTTTAGAGGGGGTCAAGGAAAAGTCTGCTTCTAAACTGTATCAAGCCATTCAAGCATCTAAGGAAAATTCTGCCGAAAAACTCTTGTTTGGTTTGGGAATTCGTCATGTCGGAAGCAAGGCCAGTCAGCTCTTACTTCAACATTTTCATTCAATCGAAAATCTGGCTCAGGCAGATCCAGAGGAAGTGGCTAGTATTGAAAGTCTGGGTGGTGTGATTGCCAAAAGTCTTCAAACTTATTTTGCGACAGAAGGCTCTGAAATTCTCCTCAGAGAATTGAAAGAAGCTGGGGTCAATCTGGACTATAAAGGTCAGACTGTAGTGGCAAATGCGGCTTTGTCAGGTTTGACCGTTGTATTGACTGGAAAATTGGAACGGCTCAAGCGCTCAGAAGCTAAAAGCAAACTCGAAAGTCTGGGTGCAAAAGTAACAGGCAGTGTTTCTAAAAAGACCGACCTCGTTGTGGCAGGAGCAGATGCTGGAAGCAAACTTCAAAAAGCACAAGAACTTGGTATTGAGGTTCGAGATGAAGCTTGGCTAGAAAGTCTGTAATGATCGTTTAAAAACAGAGTTTGGATAATTTGACTATGTTTGTTAATCGGGACAAAATCGATCAAGAATTTATTAGTGAAATAGAAACAAATTAAGAAGTAAAAAGGAAAAATAAAAAATGTTTAATTACCCTATTCGCATTCATTACCATCGCAAGAATGGAGAATACGACACTTGCTCTTTTGTAAAAAGTCAGGATCAACGGATTGATTTGCTGACCTACAAAGAAGATTATTTTGGCGCCTTATTTAGTTTTGAACACCCAAGTTCCCATGCCTTAGAAAGCTTGAATTTTGTGGTTCATACAGGTCAAAGCAGTAAAGAATATGCTATCCGTTTTAATCACTATCCCCTTTTAACAGAGGTCTGGATTTTGGAAGGTGATGACAGAATTTATTACTCTGAAAATCCTGCTATTGCCAGTCCTTTCTATAAGAATCAAAATCCTTTTGCCTTTGACAAGGCCATTAACAGTGCCAGTTTTGACCATCATTGGGGCTACCAAGGGGAATTGGGGTGCCGTGTAGAGGACAATCAGGCTCGTTTTGCCCTTTGGGCTCCTACAGCGACAGAAGTGCAGGTTGTTGTTTATGAATCAGCTACTAATGATGCTCCTGTTTGGAAGACTTTTGTGATGGAGAGAGGCAATAGCTACTCTTATAATCATAAGGACAATACTATTGGTGTCTGGAGTTTGGATGTTGAGGAAGATTTGACTGGTAAGGCTTATCAGTATCAGGTCCAATTCCCTCACCACCAAACAGTGACACGCGATCCTTATACCATCGCAACCAGTCCTGATGGCAAACGTTCAGCTATCCTGAGTCCTGCAGAAAAGCAAGTTGCAAACTTCGAGGTCAAGCACGGTTCTGAGGCTACTTGGCGCTTGGAAAATCCATGTAAGGCAGTTATCTGTGAAATGCACATTCGTGATTTGACCAAATCACCGACCTCAGGTGTGGATGAACATCTTCGAGGAACTTTCTTAGGTGCTGCTCAGACTGGAACGGTTAACCAGTATGGCCAGTCAACTGCTTTTGATTACATCAAGAAGATAGGCTATAATTATGTTCAGTTGCAACCAATTGCAGACCGTCACAAAGAATACGATGAGGATGGAAATGTAACCTACAACTGGGGTTATGACCCACAAAACTATAATGCACCAGAAACGAGCCTTTCAACCAATCCAGATGATCCAGCTCAGGTCATTCGTGATTTGAAGGCCATGGTTCAAGCTTATCATGATGCGGGCATTGGTGTCATTATGGATGTGGTCTATAACCATACCTTCTCAGTAGTTGATGCACCTTTCCAAACAACTGTCCCTGATTACTATTATCGTATGAATCCAGATGGCACCTTCCAGAATGGAACAGGTGTTGGAAATGAAACAGCCAGCGAACACGAAATGTTCCGCAAGTATATGATTGATTCCCTCTTATACTGGGTACAGGAATACAATATTGACGGCTTCCGTTTTGACTTGATGGGGATTCATGATGTCAAGACTATGCAAATGATTCGTCAGAGCCTGGATGAAGTCGACCCTAACATTATCCTCTATGGAGAAGGTTGGGACATGGGTACTGGTCTTGCCCCTTATGATAAGGCTAAGAAGGACAATGCCTACCAGATGCCAAACATCGGTTTCTTTAATGACAATCAGCGTGATGCTGTTAAAGGTGGAGAAGTTTATGGTGCTATCAAGTCAGGTTTTGTTAGTGGTGCTGCTACAGAGCCAATTCTAGCCAAAGCGATCCTAGGCAGTCGTGAATTAGGAACCTATATACATCCAAATCAGGTGCTTAACTATGTAGAGGCCCATGACAATTACAATCTTCACGATTTGTTGGCGACCCTTCATCCAGACCAAAGTTCCGAGCAAATCATGCGTAAAGTCGAAACAGCCACAGCTATGAACCTACTCATGCAAGGGATGGCCTTTATGGAAATCGGTCAAGAATTTGGTCGTACCAAATTGGTTGCGACTGGTGAAAATGGTGAGTTGACCCATGATGATAGAGAGCGTGCTATGAATAGCTATAACGCTCCTGACAGTGTGAATCAAGTCAACTGGGATTTGATCAATGATCGTCAAGACAGTATTGAGTTTATTCGTCAAATTATTCGCTTGAAGACAGAAACCAGTGCCTTTTCTTACCCTACTTATGATGAGATTTACCATCATGTCTTTGTTCATTCAGCAAATGAGCATAGTGGTTGGATTGTCTATGAGATTCATGGAGAAGAACACCTATTGATTGTCTTTAATGCAAAAGGAGATGCGTTCCAGTTTGAAAATGCAGGAAATCTAGAACTCTTGGTGACCAATAGTCCTTCTGATGAGGAAAACAAAGTTGGTGGTGTCAGTGTTAGCATTTTTAAAGTACTATAGATGTTAGTTCGTCTTTTGGTATTTCTTTTATAAATATTTGAAAAAACAAATCAGGAAATTCGTTTTCTGATTTGTTTTTTTAGCTGAAAACACTACTTTTATTAGTAAAATGGCGAACTTTATGATAATATTGTTAAAAAACAATTCGTTTTCAAAGCATTTCTGAAAATTTTCTTGATTTACAACTGAACACATCAGTGAATTTGTTGAAGACTTTCAAAAGAATTTTTAGCAAATTCCGTAATTTACTTGAATCTTCCCTAAAAAGGTAGTATAATAAATCTATAGAAAACGCTTACAGAAATAGGAGGGTGTATGAATAAGAAAAAAGCTTTAGAAACCTTTATAGCAGGTGAAAATTTTCACCTCCAGCATTATCTGGGAGCACATAGGGAAGAAAAAAATGGAGAGTATGGCTATACTTTTCGTGTGTGGGCACCCAATGCTCAAGCAGTTTATTTGGTAGGAGATTTCACCAATTGGGTAGAGAATCAAATTCCAATGGAACGAAATGAATTTGGTGTTTGGGAAGTTTTCACCAGTCTTGCTCAAGAAGGCCAAATTTATAAGTATCATATCACACGTGCAAATGGTCATCAGCTGATGAAGATTGACCCTTTGGCTGTACGGTATGAGGCACGACCTGGGACTGGTGCTATTTTAACAGATATTCCAGAAAAGAAATGGAAGGATGGTCTCTGGCTAGCCCGTAGAAAACGCTTGAGTTTTGAAGAACGTCCTGTCAATATTTACGAGGTTCATGCTGGTTCTTGGAGGAGAAATCCTGATGGTAGCCCTTATAGTTTTGCTCAATTGAAAGATGAACTCATTCCTTACTTGGTTGAGATGAACTATACTCATATTGAGTTTATGCCTTTGATGTCTCACCCACTAGGTTTGAGTTGGGGCTATCAGCTTATGGGTTACTTTGCTTTAGAGCATGCCTATGGTCGCCCTGAAGAGTTTCAAGATTTTGTTGAGGAATGTCACTTAAACAATATTGGGGTTATTGTGGACTGGGTGCCTGGTCACTTCACCATTAATGATGATGCCTTGGCTTATTATGATGGGACTCCGACTTTTGAATACCAAGACCATCATAAGGCTCATAACTACGGTTGGGGTGCTCTCAATTTTGACCTTGGAAAAAATGAAGTTCAGTCCTTCTTGATTTCTAGTATCAAGTTTTGGATTGACTTTTACCATTTGGACGGTATTCGAGTGGATGCGGTTAGCAACATGCTCTATCTTGACTACGATGATGCTCCATGGACACCTAATAAAGATGGTGGTAATCTCAACTATGAAGGTTATTATTTCCTTCAACGCCTGAATGATGTGATTAAACAATATCATCCAGACGTTATGATGATAGCTGAGGAAAGTTCATCAGCTACTCAGATTACTGACACCAAGGATTCAGATGGTCTAGGATTTGATTATAAGTGGAATATGGGCTGGATGAATGATATCCTCCGATTCTACGAAGAAGATCCGATCTATCGTAAATACGACTTTAACCTGGTGACTTTCAGCTTTATGTATGTCTTCAAGGAGAATTATCTCCTACCATTCTCGCACGATGAAGTGGTTCATGGCAAGAAGAGTATGATGCACAAGATGTGGGGAGATCGTTATAATCAATTCGCAGGTTTGCGTAATCTCTACACTTACCAAATTTGTCACCCAGGTAAGAAATTGCTCTTCATGGGTAGTGAATATGGACAATTTCTAGAATGGAAATCTGAAGAACAGCTAGAATGGTCTAATCTAGAAGACCCAATGAATGCTAAGATGAAGTATTTCACTTCTCAGTTAAACCAGTTTTACAAAGCCCATCGCTGTCTGTGGGAAATCGATACCAGCTATGATGGGATTGAAATCATCGATGCGGATAATCAAGACCAGAGTGTTCTTTCCTTTATCCGTAAGGGTAAAAAGGATGATATGTTAGTTTGTGTCTTTAATATGGCACCTGTTGAACGAAAAGATTTTACAATTGGACTTCCTGTTGCAGGGATTTACGAAGAAGTTTGGAATACTGAGTTAGAAGAGTGGGGAGGCGTTTGGAAAGAACATAATCAAACTGTTCAAACGCAAGAAGGACTATGGAAAGATTATGAGCAGACCTTGACCTTTACCCTACCGGCTATGGGAGCAAGTGTATGGAAAATCAAGCGTCGCTTGAAACCTACTAAAATTGTCACAAGTAAAAACAAAAAAGGAGTAGAAAATGAAGAATGAAATGTTAGCTTTGATTCTTGCTGGTGGGCAAGGAACTCGTCTCGGTAAACTCACTCAAAGCATCGCAAAACCAGCTGTGCAATTTGGTGGGCGCTACCGTATCATTGACTTTGCTCTCTCAAACTGTGCCAACTCAGGCATTCACAATGTTGGAGTAATCACACAGTATCAACCACTTGCTCTTAACAATCATATTGGGAATGGTTCAAGTTGGGGATTAGACGGTATCAATTCTGGTGTCTCTATTCTTCAACCTTATTCAGCAAGTGAAGGAAATCGTTGGTTTGAAGGGACTAGTCACGCTATTTACCAAAATATCGACTATATCGACAGTGTTAATCCTGAGTATGTTTTGATTCTATCTGGGGACCACATCTACAAAATGGACTATGATGATATGCTCCAGTCTCACAAGGATAATAATGCTAGTTTGACAGTAGCAGTTCTTGATGTTCCTCTGAAAGAAGCAAGCCGTTTTGGTATCATGAACACAGATGCTAACAATCGTATTGTAGAATTTGAAGAGAAACCAGCCCAACCTAAATCTACCAAAGCATCTATGGGGATTTACATCTTTGATTGGCAACGCCTTCGCAATATGCTAGTTGCTGCTGAAAAGAGTAATGTCGATATGTCAGACTTTGGTAAGAATGTCATTCCAAATTACCTTGAGTCTGGTGAAAGTGTCTATGCTTATGAATTTAATGGTTACTGGAAAGACGTTGGTACGATTGAGTCGCTTTGGGAAGCGAACATGGAGTACATTTCTCCAGAAAATTCCTTGGATAGTCGTAACCGTCAATGGAAGATTTACTCAAGAAACTTGATTTCACCACCAAACTTCCTTGGGGCCAACGCTCATGTGGAAGACTCCTTAGTTGTAGATGGATGCTTCGTTGATGGAACTGTTAAACATTCTATCCTTTCAACAGGAGCACAAGTTCGCGAAGGGGCAGAAGTAGTAGATTCAGTTATTATGAGTGGTGCAATTGTTGGTCAGGGAGCTAAAATTAAACGTGCCATTATTGGTGAAGGTGCAGTTATTTCTGATGGCGTCGAAATTGATGGAACAGAAGAAGTACAAGTTGTAGGATATGATGAAGTAGTGGGGGTAGCAACAGATGAAGATTGATAAATATTCTGCCATTTTAGGAAACACAGTTGGTTTTCATGATATGTCAACACTGACAGACCACCGTCCAGTAGCTAGTTTGCCATTTGGTGGTAAATATCGCTTGATTGACTTCCCGCTATCAAGTCTTGCTAACGCTGGTGTTCGTAGTATTTTTGGTATTTTCCAACAAGACAATATTAGCTCAGTCTTTGACCATATTCGTTCAGGACGTGAGTGGGGCTTGTCAACTCTTCTAAGTCACTATTATCTAGGTATTTACAGTACCCGTGTGGAAAGTAGTACAGTTGGAAAAGAATACTACCAACAGCTTCTTACTTATTTGAAACGTTCTGGCTCAAACCAAACAGTTTCACTAAACTGTGATGTTTTGATTAATATCGATTTGAACCAAGTTTTCCATCTACACACTACAACAAAGGGACCTATCACTGTAGTTTATAAGAAACTTCCTAAGAAAGATATTTCAGAAGTCAATGCAATCTTGGAAGTGGATGAAACAGACCATGTTCGTTCTCATAAACTCTTTGATAGTAAATCATCAGATGAAGTCTATAATATGTCCACAGATATCTTTGTCGTTGATACACCGTGGTTGATTGAACGCTTAGAAGAAGAAGCTAAGAAAGAACATCCAGAGAAGTTACGCTATGTTTTACGGGATTTGGCTGCAAAAGAAGGGGCTTTTGCCTACGAGTACACAGGTTATCTGGCAAATATTCACTCTGTAGAGTCTTATTACCAAGCTAACAAAGATATGCTTGAATCTCAAAAATTTTACTCTCTCTTTACTCCAAACCAAAAGATTTATACAAAGGTTAAAAACGAAGAGCCAACTTATTATGCTAATACATCTAAGGTAAGTACTTCTCAGTTTGCGTCTGGTAGTATCATTGAAGGTCATGTGGCAAATTCTGTTCTATCACGTAATATTCATGTACACAATGATAGCCTGGTTAAAGATAGCCTGCTCTTCCCTCGTGTTGTTATTGGAGAAGGAGCTCAGGTAGAATATGCTATCTTGGACAAGGGTGTTGAAGTTGAGCCTGGCGTTGTAATCCGTGGAACTGCAGAGCATCCAGTCGTCGTTAAGAAAGGTGCTAAAGTAACAGAGGATATTCATTCATGAAAATTTTATTTGTAGCAGCAGAGGGTGCTCCCTTTTCAAAAACAGGTGGTTTGGGAGACGTCATTGGCGCTCTTCCCAAATCACTGGTAAAAGCTGGGCACGAAGTTGCAGTGATTTTACCCTACTATGACATGGTAGAGGCTAAATTTGGAAATCAGATTGAAGATGTTCTTCATTTTGAGGTGAGCGTCGGTTGGCGCAGACAGTACTGTGGGATTAAGAAAACCGTCTTAAACGGTGTAACTTTCTACTTTATTGACAATCAATATTATTTCTTCCGTGGTCATGTTTATGGTGATTTTGACGACGGAGAACGCTTTGCCTTTTTCCAACTGGCTGCCATTGATGCTATGGAAAGAATTGACTTCATTCCTGACCTTCTCCATGTTCATGACTACCATACAGCTATGATTCCTTTCTTGTTAAAGGAAAAATACCGTTGGATTCAAGCCTATCAAGGCATTAAAACTGTTTTAACCATTCATAATTTGGAATTCCAAGGACAATTTTCAGAAGGAATGTTGGGTGACTTGTTTGGAGTTGGCTTTGAACGTTACGCTGATGGCACCCTTCGCTGGAACAACTGTCTGAACTGGATGAAGGCTGGTATCCTCTATGCTGACCGTGTTTCAACAGTTTCGCCTAGTTATGCTCATGAAATTATGACCAGTCAGTTCGGATGTAACTTGGATCAGATTCTTCGAATGGAATCTGGCAAGGTATCTGGTATCGTGAACGGGATTGATGCTGACCTGTATAATCCTCAGACGGATACTCTTTTAGACTATCATTTCAATCAGGAAGATTTGTCTGGTAAAGCCCAGAACAAGGCAAAATTGCAAGAAAGAGTTGGCTTGCCAGTTAGAGCTGACGTTCCACTGGTGGGAATTGTTTCTCGTTTGACACGTCAAAAAGGTTTTGATGTCGTGGTGGAAAGTCTTCACCATATCTTGCAAAATGATGTTCAGATTGTGCTTTTGGGAACTGGAGATCCAGCCTTTGAAGGAGCTTTCTCATGGTTTGCTCAGATTTATCCTGACAAGCTATCAGCAAATATCACTTTTGATGTCAAACTAGCTCAAGAAATCTATGCTGCTTGTGACCTCTTCCTCATGCCGAGTCGTTTTGAACCATGTGGCTTGTCTCAAATGATGGCGATGCGGTACGGAACCTTGCCATTGGTTCATGAAGTTGGTGGTTTGCGAGATACTGTTCAAGCTTTTAATCCAATAGAAGGAAGCGGTACAGGCTTTAGCTTTGACAATCTATCTCCTTATTGGTTAAATTGGACTTTCCAAACAGCATTGGACTTGTATAGAAACCATCCTGACGTTTGGAGAAACCTACAAAAACAAGCTATGGAGTGTGATTTCTCATGGGATACAGCCTGCAAATCATACCTTGACTTGTACCATAGTTTAGTTAACTAATAGATAAAATCGTATGATGACTTCATACGATTTTTGGGCTATTTAGAGAGGAGAACTGATGTCTCAAGTAAAAGGCTTGTGTGTTATGGATGTTGATGGAACCTTAATCCTAGAAGAAGTGATTGATTTGTTGGGAAGAGAGGCAGGTCGTGAGGAGGAAATTTCGCAGATTACAAGTCGGACAATGCGAGGAGAGTTAGACTTTGAAAGCAGTTTAAGAAAAAGAGTATCCTTATTGGCAGGTCTTCCTGTTTCGGTCTTTGAGAAAGTCTTCAACTCTATTCATCTATCGCCAAATGCTCAGAAATTCGTTTTTATTCTCCAAAAGAATGGCATACTAGTAGGTCTGGTGTCCGGTGGATTTAGTCCAATAGTTGAGAGATTAGCCAAATCCCTTGGCATTACCTATTTTTCTGCCAACAAACTTGAAGTCAAAGACGGTTTTCTAACAGGGGAATTAGTTGGAGCAACTATAAGCCCTGAAGTCAAACAAGCAACTCTGGAAAAATGGAGAAAGGAACTCAAACTCTCTAAAGAAAGAACAGTTGCAATCGGTGATGGGGCCAATGATCTATTGATGCTAAAGTCAGCGGGAATAGGAGTCGCTTTTTGTGCCAAAGAAGTTCTGAAAAAAGAAATACCACATCATGTTGACAAGAGGGATTTGTTAGAAATTCTTCCTTTGATTGACTTTTTAGAATGAGGGAAAATATGAAGATTGTAATTGCACCAGATTCGTTTAAGGAAAGCTTGACTGCAGAGCAGGTTGCTGAAGCTATTAAGAGAGGGTTCCAACAATCGCTAGCAGATGTAGACTGTCTCCTCTGCCCTGTTGGTGATGGGGGAGAAGGTACTGTAGATGCTATCCGACATTCTCTTGACATGGAAGAAAAAAGGATTCAAGTGACAGGACCTTTTGGTCAAGAAGAAGCCATCCGCTATTCTCAAAAAGGGGAATTAGCCCTATTTGAAGTAGCTGACTTGGTCGGCCTTGGAAAAATTCCGCCGGAGGAACGAAATCCACTGCAAATCCAAACTTGTGGTATTGGAGAATTGATTTGCCACCTCATTGCTCAAGGGATTAAAGAAATTTATATTGGCGTTGGTGGTACGGCCAGTAATGATGGAGGACTGGGGATTGCTGCTGCTTTAGGTTATCAATTTTATGATAGGAATGGAAATGTCTTGCCTGCATGCGGTCAATCCTTGCTAAAATTAGCTTCTGTTTCAACAGAAGATTGCTATGAAATTCCTGAAGATGTTCAAATTCGTATTTTAGCAGATGTCGTGAGTCCCTTATGTGGTCATCAAGGTGCGACCTACATTTTTGGAAAACAAAAAGGCCTAGATCCTACTATGTTTAAGGCCGTAGATCAGACGATACAAAATTTTTATGAAAAAGTTTCACCTGCAACATTGGAAATTAAAGGAGCAGGTGCTGGTGGAGGTATTGCTGGTGGTTTGTGTGCCTTTGCTCATGCAAGTATCGTATCTGGGATTGACACCTGCCTAGACTTGATTGACTTTGATAAGAAAGTTTCTGATGCTGACTTGGTTATTGTTGGGGAAGGAAGACTAGATCGTCAAAGTTTAGCAGGGAAAGCACCAATTGGTGTAGCAAAAAGAACCCCTGTCGGAGTTCCTGTTATTGCTATTTGCGGTAGTCTCGCTGAAGATTTACCTTCCCTACCATTTGAAAATATCCAAGCTGCCTTTTCTATTTTGGAGAAAAGTGAACCTTTAGAAGATAGTTTGAAAAATGCCAGTATCTATTTAGAGCATACGGCTACCAATATTGGAAATTTATTAAATATGCCTAAGATTTAGCCAAACCATTTTTTCCAAATGGATGTTTTGGCAGGTTCTTCCTTTTTACCTTCCCAAAGTTCTGGAAAAGCAAGTCGAAGATCCTTTTCTTCTACTTGAACTGGTGCATTGGTGTGAATAATCAGGCCAAAAGGAGAAGAAGTATGCTCTTCAGATACAATGGTAGCTTGACTATCGGTTTCTTTAGCTTCCTTCAAATAGAAAACTTGCTTGTCAAATTCGATAGTTGGTGAAATCTTCACAAATAGTGGCTCAGACTTTTCCTGAAGGTTTTCTAAAATAGATAAAAAGCCTTTTTCTAACTGAGGGCTATTTGCTGTGTCAATATCTGCATATCCAAGAACTCTTTCCTCAAAGGTACCAAGATAGCGTCTTTGCTCATCCGGATTTAATTTTGGCCCACCATGAGCTTTTTCAAGTAATTGTTTTGATAAATCTGTCATGAAAATAGTATATCATAAAAATAAAAAGAAAACATATAAAAGAAAGCGGTTGCTTAATAAAGTTAAGGAAAATTTACACAAAGATAACGTTTTTTCTTGAAAAAGGAGGGTTTTTAAGGTATTATAGAGGTGTAAAAAATTTAACTCATAAGGAGAGTAAAAAATGTCAATTATTACTGATGTTTACGCTCGCGAAGTCCTAGACTCACGCGGTAACCCAACACTTGAAGTAGAAGTTTACACTGAATCAGGTGCTTTCGGACGTGGTATGGTTCCATCAGGAGCTTCTACTGGTGAACACGAAGCAGTTGAACTTCGCGACGGTGACAAATCTCGTTACGGTGGTCTTGGTACACAAAAAGCTGTTGACAATGTAAACAACATCATTGCTGAAGCTATCATCGGTTACGATGTACGTGACCAACAAGCTATCGACCGTGCTATGATCGCACTTGACGGTACTCCTAACAAAGGTAAATTGGGTGCAAACGCAATCCTTGGTGTGTCTATCGCTGTAGCTCGTGCTGCTGCTGACTACCTTGAAATCCCACTTTACAGCTACCTTGGTGGATTCAACACTAAAGTTCTTCCAACTCCAATGATGAACATCATCAACGGTGGTTCTCACTCTGACGCTCCAATCGCTTTCCAAGAGTTCATGATCTTGCCAGTTGGTGCACCAACATTTAAAGAAGCTCTTCGTTACGGTGCTGAAATCTTCCACGCTCTTAAGAAAATCCTTAAATCACGTGGTTTGGAAACTGCCGTAGGTGACGAAGGTGGATTCGCTCCTCGTTTCGAAGGAACTGAAGACGGTGTTGAAACTATCCTTGCTGCGATTGAAGCTGCTGGATATGTTCCAGGTAAAGACGTATTTATCGGATTTGACTGTGCGTCATCAGAATTCTACGATAAAGAACGTAAAGTTTACGACTACACTAAATTTGAAGGTGAAGGCGCTGCTGTTCGTACATCTGCAGAACAAATCGACTACCTTGAAGAATTGGTTAACAAATACCCAATCATCACTATCGAAGATGGTATGGACGAAAACGACTGGGATGGATGGAAAGCTCTTACTGAACGTCTTGGTGGTAAAGTTCAATTGGTTGGTGACGACTTCTTCGTAACAAACACTGCTTACCTTGAAAAAGGTATTGCTGAAGGAGCTGCTAACTCAATCCTTATCAAAGTTAACCAAATCGGTACTCTTACTGAAACATTTGATGCTATCGAAATGGCTAAAGAAGCTGGTTACACTGCCGTTGTATCACACCGTTCAGGTGAAACTGAAGATTCAACAATCGCTGACATCGCAGTTGCAACAAACGCAGGACAAATCAAAACTGGTTCACTTTCACGTACAGACCGTATCGCTAAATATAACCAATTGCTTCGCATTGAAGACCAACTTGGTGAAGTAGCTGAATACCGTGGATTGAAATCATTCTACAACCTTAAAAAATAATCGTTGATTTAACAACGTTTCTAGCCCTTCGGATAAAATCCGAAGGGCTATTTTTGTGTTCAGGGGGCATAAAAGGGGCATAACTTTTTAAAAAATATTTTTCATTACTTTGTCCAGTACATTGATTGCTTCATCTTTCATGTTTTTTGTAACGTGTGTGTAGATGGAAGTGGTGACCTCAGAATCAGAATGACCAACCCTGTCCATGATTGTTTTTAAAGGAATTTTATTTTCTGCTAAAATATTGGCCATCGCAGGCAGTATGTTTTTATAGGTGCTCAATTTGATTTATTTTTGTGGGATCCTCTTATTTTAAGATGAATACCAATTATAAGTGATTTGCATATCCAGGATACTACAAAGAAAGGCAAGCTAGTGGCTACATAAATTTTATTTCATATTCTTTAAAGCTGTTTACTCTGTTAGCAATTTTATTTGATATGATCAAATAAAATTAATAGTTTATTGAATCCCTTTCTAATTTATTACATAATTTATTTTATGTAATTTATAAACTGTCCAGAGCATTCTTTTGTTCATCATTGACGATATGAGTATAGAGGTCAGTGACTTGCGTACTGGCGTGTCCTAGCTGGTGGCTAACCAAAACTTGCGATTTAGTTGCATCATAGAGCCTAGTTGCTAGGGTATGGCGGAGTTTGTGGGGAGTTACGCGGACTTTGAAGTCCTCAGAGTACTTAGCAACCATCTTTTCCACGCTGGAAGCATCGATACGATTGGGAACACCTCTATAGAGTGTTAAAAAGAGGGCTGTATCCGTCTTTTCCGTCTTATAGCGTTGACTTCGAATGGCTAGATAATTCTCTAGATAAGGCTTAGCAAAGGCTGCGACATTGACCGAGTCACGTTTACCACCTTTTCGAGTGACATCAATAACCATCATCTTGAGATTGAGATCTCTTAGATCCAGATTAACAGCTTCAGATAAGCGAACACCTGACGCTAAGAGAAGAGCAATAATGGCTAAATCACGTTCCTTATTTTTATTGAACGATGATAGAGCACGATTTGAGAGCTGTTGTGGGTACTCCTGGTCGATATAAGTCAGAAAACCTTCTGTTTCATCACCTAGAAAAAGTTTTTGCTTGATGTTTTCAGCTCTAGCAGCAAGCGTTTCTTTCTTTTTCTTGGTTGAAACTTTCTTCATTACATTTCGATAGAAATAAGGTTCGCCCTGGTCGTTTTCAACCTCCTCGGTCAAATACTTGTAAAGACTAGAAAGGGCTGACAAGGTGCGGTTGATTGTCGTCTGAGAAACACCTTGCTTGGTTGTATTGGCGTTCAGCAAAGGACGTTCACGTAGATAAAGGATAAAAGCTTCCACGTCTTTCTTAGACATATTTTCCAAGACAGATAAAGGAATATCAGACATTTTATCGGCGTTTGATATACCAGACTCCAAAACCCAGCTGAAAAATCGATCGTATTCCTTGAGGTATTCGTACAAGGTGGTAAAACTGTAGGGAACGGCAAGCTTAGATTGGTAGTATTCCAAAACATACCAGGGCATGATTTGTTTTAGTTTGTCGATTCGTTCCAGTAAAATCTCGCGTTTCATGTATTTTCTCCATAAATAAGTCTACTAGTAGTATAGCATAGACTTATACATTTTTCAAGAAAATTATAGTTTTTCGGAAAGATGTTATAAGAGCTTTTAAAGTGATAAAAAAGATTTACTTTATATTTACTTTATAAATACTACTAGAAATAGGTCATTAGACTAAAAAAAACCTGATTTTATGTGGAATAAAAACCAAGTCTTTTTTGTATATATGAATCCATTAAAAAATTTTTAACGTTTTCCAATTAAAATTAGAAAAAATTATTCTTATAATTCAATTTCTCTAAAAAATTTCAATTGCCAATTTTGTGTTGCTAGAGCCGTTGTATTTAAATTTGTGCACCAAGGTGGATAAAATCTCATAGACATTTTCCCATTGTTGTCTTTTGTTGATAGAATTTTTCTACTGATAGCCTCTTCATTTGAAATAATAAAAAGTCCGCTCTTATCATTATCGATAACAACAATAACGAGTTCATCTCCCAAATCTTCATTGGTATAAGGAATGTTCTTGTTATTTTGGTCTTTTTTCCAAAATGCTGTAAAATATCCTTCTTTTTTCGGTGTTCTTTTTGCCAAGCGGCATCTTTTATATTCTTTATCTTCATCTTCCTTTATATTGATGAGGATGCCTTCGTATTTTTCATTACACTTTTCTTTAATGAATTCAAAATCACCATAAAATTTATGTAGAACATCAAGTATTCTCATTATGATGTAGGTCCTCCTTGGAATTTTCTTAATTAAATTGTTTACATAATATAAATTATGTAAAAACCTACAACAACAAATCTTTGACTTTTCCAATTTCACTTTTGGGAATAACCAGATGAATCATATCCCCCAGATACATTCTGGTTGAGCCATTAACGGTCTGGCTCTTGCCATTATGGACTTGGGTGGTGATGAGTACGTTATGTGGCAAGTTGAGTTCGTGTACTTGTTTTCCAGCGATTTTGTCAGATACAGGGATTTCAATGAGAGTGACTTCTCCTTCATCTGTCGCTTCTTCAGGCAGCATTTTTTCCAACATAGCCTCATAGACTGGTGCCCCCTTGAGCAAATCCATGATGATGTAAGCTACTAAGGTTACTAAGCCAAGTGGCATGAGGTTGCGAATGTCGCCTACCATCTCGGTTACCAGAATCATGGCAGTTAAGGGAGCCTTGGATATTGCTCCAAAATAGCCACTCATTCCCAGAATGACAAATATAGGAAATTGCTCCTGACTGACAAGTCCAATATTCACACAAATGACACCAACTAGGGCACCAAGCAAGGAACCAAGCGCCAGAATGGGTAGAAAAATTCCTCCTGGAAGGCCACTTCCATAGCTAATCATGCTCCAAACAAAGCGAATCAAAAAGTAAGCTAATAGAACTTGGAAACTAAAATCTTGCTCAGTTAGGGAAAGGACGACCTGATTTCCACCACCAAGGATTTGGGGTAAGAAGATTCCCACTGGTATGATGAGAATAAAGGCAAGAATTGGGTAATAAGCCCTATCCAAATGGATTTTTTGACCAAGCCAATCATAAACTCGACCAACATTGAGCACAGCTTTCTCATAGAGAAAACCAGATAGTCCAAGAAAAACTCCCATAACCAAGTAAATCCAATACTGATCAAGGGTCATGAGTGGGATATTGTCTGGCATATCCAGTACGGGTGTTAGGCCAAATATGAGTAAAGAAACAAAGTTTGCTACGAGACTAGCTGCGAGAGTAGATACCCAGAAAAAGCGTGAAAAATGGTGATAAACTTCTTCTACCACAAAGAGAAGTCCTGCAATCGGTGCATTAAAGGCTGCAGCTAGACCAGCGGCAGCTCCACTCGCAATCAGGGAACGCTCCTCTACTGGACTGGATTTGAGCCACTTGGCAATTCCTTTACCGCCGACCGCTCCAAGTTGAATACTGGGTCCCTCACGCCCCAGCATGAGTCCACTGGCAATAGCAAGAATACCTAGCACATATTTTTTCCAGAGAACGCTCCACCAGTTGAGACTCATCAATCCCTTTAATTCTGCTTCGACTTGAGGAATTCCTGAGCCTTTGATATCTTTTTCTGACCGAGTTAATTTCGCACTGAGCCAGCAGATGAGTATGTAAAATAAAACCAGTACAAAAAGATTGCGCACTAGGTGCGCTTGATCTTGATAAAATCCTTGTATCAGGTGGAATCCTTTTTCAATTAAGAAACGAAAGGATCCAACGATAATTCCAACAACGAGACCAACAAGGATTCCTCGTCCAACTTGGGATAATATAGTACTTGAGGCAAAGGCAAATTCTTTCTTGGAACTGAGTGTTTCTGACTGTTCCTCCATAATCATTCCTTCTAACTTAACTTTCTTTTTCTCCTGAAACCAGTGATTTTACTGGTTCAAAGCTGGTTCGATGAATTGTGGTAACTCCTAGTTTTTCAAGTCCTACCAGGTGTTTAGCTGTTCCATATCCTGCATTAGCAGCAAAATCATAGCCAGGGAACTGCTGATCGTAGTCATTCATCAATTCATCACGTGTCACCTTGGCTACTATGGAAGCTGCTGCAATTGAAAGGGAATTAGCATCACCTTTGATGATGGAGGTTTGTGAAATTGGTAAATCCAGTTTCATAGCATCTATCAAAAGGTGCTCAGGTTGAGGACTGAGTTGGGAGATTGCTTCCTTCATAGCCAGTTTGGTCGCTTCATAGATATTGACTTGGTCGATGACCTGATTATCCATGATACCAATCCCGATTGACAAGGCTTGGTCTTGAACTGCTTTGAAAATCTCCAGATGCTTCTTTTTAGGAATTTTCTTGCTATCGTTGAGACCTTTAATCTTACAATTTTGAGGTAAAATAACGGCTGCCGCGACTACAGGGCCAGCAAGAGGACCACGGCCGACCTCATCAACACCAGCAATTAAGGTCAATCCTTGCTTATAAAGTTCTTTTTCATAAGAAAGCATGGATTCCAAACGCAAATTTTCATCTAATTCAGCTTGAATGGCTTTTTTACGCTTGCTGATTTCCTTTTGAACTCCAGAGCGACCATCCTTTTCAAGTTCTAAAAAAATAGGGCTTTCTAAATCCTTGACTGTTGCAAGGAGTTCTTTTATTTCTTTAATCGTCGCCATCTAGGTCTTCCAATGTATCTAAGGTATAGTTACCGAGTTTACCATCACGGACTTCCTTCACGAAGAGACTGTAGAAACGGTCATAGTCGTCTCTGAAACCGAGGGCGCGGGTCATGTCCATAATAATAACAGGAGCTTCTTCTTCAATTTTCATTTGTTTGAAGCGTTCAGCCAGCTTTTCTGGATAATGTTCTTTGAAATAATTGATACCAAAAATGGTCACCTCATCCATAGGAAGCAACTGGTCTTTGATAGCTCCAGTCAAGGCTAGTTTAAGAGCGACAGTTTCGTCTTCGAACTTAGGCCAGAGAATCCCTGGTGTATCCAAGATTTCCAGGTCTTTATTGGTTTTGAGCCATTGTTGCCCCTTGGTCACACCTGGTTTGTTACCGACAACGGCAATCTTCTTACCAGCTAAGCGGTTCATGAGAGTTGATTTACCAGCGTTTGGAATCCCGATAATCATGGTACGCAAGGTTTCAATCTTAATCCCACGTTCTTTCTGGCGAGCAATTTTATCAGCCATGAGCTTTTTAGCAGCATCAGTTACAACTTTTACAGTTACTTGCTCTTTGGAGTTGATAGCTAGCGTCTGGATTCCTTGTGATTCAAAATATTGACGCCATTCCTTGGTTATTGCTGGATCAGCCAAGTCCGCCTTGTTTAAAATCAAGAGTTTTGGTTTGTCACCAACAATCTTAGTCAACATAGGATTTTGACTAGATAGAGGTAAGCGTGCATCAACCAAAATCGTCACAAAATCAACAAATTTTAAATTCTCCTGCACCTGTCGACGCGCTTTAGACATGTGACCAGGAAACCATTGAATAGTTGCCATTGAGTTTTTTCCTTTCGTATCAAGGGTTTAGAGCCCCTATTTTATTTTACTATCGCTTGAACATAAAATGAATGATGTTCAAACAATTTTTGTTTTATAATACAGAAATCTACTTTATATTATATCATGACTTCTATAGCCCTTCAAGCTCCCTGAATAGAAAAAAGCCATCAAATGATGACTTTTCAGAGGGAGCAAAAACTGTCCCCTTTATATTTTAAACAACGGATTTAAGAAACCATCTGTGTTTTGCAACAATTTCTTATAAACTTTCCACTTGAGGCCTTCGGTATGCTTGAAACCACCTTCTTTCAAGTCTTTCTCAACAGCAGTGTTAAATAAGTCTTGGAGTTGAGCATAAGTTGAAATTTTAGAACCGTCTACTTCAATCTCAACAAAGCCTTTCTGTGCTTTCGCATACACTTCATGATACCAATGTTTCTTCCACTCTTCGAGGTTTTGGAATTGATTATTAGAAACTTTCTTGATAATGAAATCATCACCTAAAAGCCCTTTATTTTCTCTGTTGGCATCACCTTTTAACTTGTTAGAAACATAAGGGATAAAGCCATTTTCATAACCATAGTAACCCCACATACGGAAAGTATTGTGTTTAAAGGAAATAGAACCTACGGTGCTTCGACTCGTATTCCCGCCAAAGATACCTGCCATCATATTGACAGTTTGATAAGCACTATCAAAACCTTCCGTACGGAAGCGACCGTTATTTGGCATACCATGAAGAGTTACAAAGTTATTATCTACCAACTTGTCAATGCTATCAATTGGTAATTTCTTCTCTTCTTCCGTCAAGTCACGCAATTTGTCCCACTGGTGTGGTTCTCCAATTAAACGGTTTCTATCCGCATTGGTGCGCCACTCTTTATCCATCTTCTTGAACCACTTAGAGTTATCAGATAACTTCTGCTTAATAACTGCAGTAGCTTCTAAGTAATCTAACATCATCATAGACTCATTGTAGTTTTTCATATAACTATCAATCTTGTCTCGACTGTCTAACTTAGCTGGATCATAGTTATAAAGTTGCTCTCCATCATTTTTACGCTCATAAGCCATATTGATACCGAGCGCACCGTATTCACTATTTGGAGTAGACTTATCAGGAGTTTGTAACATACCTTGAGCGAAGGCTTCTAAATCAGTACCTTCACGGTGTCTATGACCTCCGTAGTAAACCATTCTATCGTTAACGTGAGTCGTTTCATGGGTGAAGGCTGAAATACCAAAGTCGTCTAACATTTTCGTAACCATGAAATACACTTGATCGTCTTTATACGGGTCACCATAAATCTTAGCCATCGCACCCATAGCGCCATTTACTTGATGCCAACGATCAGTCGGGCCGAATAGCTCACGAATAGGAGATACCACTGCACCACCTCGTCCATAACCTTGACGATTTGCATCGGGAATGCCGTCATACCACTGACTGTCCCACACAGGAGTCGGTACCATATTTTGACTCTTAAGGAGTTTATCACGTACACTCGGAAGAGCTAAACGAGACCAAAAGTCTAGGTATCTTTGTTGTGCTTTTGCTACTAAATTAATCTTAGGTTTTAAAGACTCTCTCGCTTCCTCTGTATTTTTACCATATCTCTCAAATGAACTATAAGCTAAAGTGTTATAGGTAGAAATCATAAATATATGAGCTTTCTTCAAATTGAGCAATGGTAAAATCATACGACCGTGAATATCATTATTTAAACCATCAAATACACGGTGACGCTTATCTTTAAAGACTTCTGTGCTTGTTTCAGGTTCTACTACATAAACGTTTTTCGCAGAATGAATAAACCAGTCATTCAAATCTTTATCTTCTGTAAATAAACGCATGTTGTAGTCTAAGAAGCTACGTAAATCACCTTTACCAGTTGCACCAGCAATCACTTCTTTGTAAGCATCTTGCGTACGGTCACCTTTTAAGAAATGCTCTCTTGACCCAATTTGAATCAAACGATCTAATACACTTGGTGTCTTACCATAAAAGTCAGGTTTAAACATCATAATATCTTTGATACTCAAATCACCATATTTGATATCATAGTAACGATTAAGATAAGTCAGTCCCATCATAATTTTAGCTTTGTTATCTTCAACTTTCTTAAGTAAAGCACGCTCAACTACTTCCCCACCGTTTAACTGATGATCTTCATTTTCTAAAATCTGACTAACAAGTTTTTCTAAGTTTCCTTTTACTTCTTCAAAGCTTTCTTCGAAATACAAGCCTTTAATATACTCAGTTTTCTTATCTGGTGTGTTCTTCCAAGGTTTATCACGCTGATCCATCAAGCTACGAACTTCATCTGAAAGTAAGGTAACACTAGCTAACTTCTCTTTAATACCGCTTGCTAACTGGTTACGATTCTTCATAACCATATTTGGAGTATAGACAATGTTTTGACCTGCCACATCATACTCTTTTACTTGAGCTACTTTAGAGTCCGTTTTAGCAGTTACAGCTAACTCTTCTTTTGTACCATCAGCATAGTGAACCATAATCTTATCAATATCCGATAAATCAGTTACAAACTGCCCTGCTTTCATACCCGTTACAGACAGAACGGTTTTCTTAACAAGATTGGACTCATCTGTTAGCTTATTCCCTTGGTTTACAATCCACTCTTTGTTATAAAATGGTTGAAGTTTTTCCAAGTTTCGATAAGCTAGGTTTCTTGTTTCTTGGTAGTCCTGAATCGCTTTATATTCAGAATCTCTATCAACGATACGATTTAACTTGTTTACAACTGGATCTTGAATAGTAAAGGTGTTGGCTGTGATATTCATCTTAGCGATTTTAGCATCTGCTTCTTCTTGAGAGATACCAGTAATACGATTTGAATGTTTGTAGGAAGATAAACCACTTGCAACACCATTTACATAATTTACACGTTTGATATTATCTAATCCAAAATATTGGTCATTATCATTCAAGGCTGGTGAACCATAGACAATTTCACCATTATTTACTTTAAGCATTGTTACGACGTCTTCAATAACACCCCAGTTAAAGTTGTTATGAATTACACCTCCACTTTCGCCATGCTGAATCAAATTCATAGTACCTTTTATTACAGCATTTCGGAGAAATCCTTTTTTACCTACTGTCATCGAGTCAATACCATGATCTAGTTTACCAATTAAACCACCATATTTAGATTTATTGGCACTAATCTTAGCATCAACGTAAGCTTTATCAACGTTACTTATCCAACTTTCGCTGACAAGTCCACCAGACCACCAGCCTTTATCTCCAAGACTATTAATCTTGCCAATAAAAGCTACATTGCGCATATTAGCTTCGTCTAACTTATTAACAGCACCGGTTACATCATTATTTCCTGTTACTGAACCTACTACTTTGATATTCTCAAGTGTAGACTTCTTAAACATATTACCAATAGGTGCAACTTTATCAGCCCAAGGCATGTTTATATTTACATTACCTAAGTTAAAGTTTTTGAGTGTAGCACCTTCAGCCTCATTAAACAAAGGTCTTTCTAAGTTATGAATCGTGTACTGATGATTCTCTACACTTGATAAAGTACCTCTAAACTTAGCCATAACATAAGCTTTACCTGCTGGCTTAACGTTAACTGCATTCAAATCTGCACCAAGTTTAAACTCACCGGTAGGATTTGCTTGCATGTCTTTTGCTAAATCATGGAAGTTGTAATAAACCTTATCCTCGGTAGCCCTCGGTTTTTCAAGATAATAAGTGTAAGTGTCTCTTAACTTACCGTCTTTATCACGTTGAACTAAGTCAGGTGCTTTTGCCGTTATCTTGTAAAGCTGCTTACCTTCCTCAATGACCTCTTCAATCTTATCAATTGCTAAACGAGTCACTTTGTTTTCTCTGGAGGTTACTTTTAAGTAATAGTTGTTAACATTACTTGGAAGAGAGGTTAAATGATTACTATCGCTTTCGACACCGCTTTCGTTTACTTGTACGAGACTGGTATTTGCAATATCTTTCAACTCAACTTTCTTTAAATCTAAGCGTAAAGGTTTATCTTCCAAAGTCGATACTTCTGCACCCTTACCTATATCATAAGTCATAGTGGTTGAAATCGTATAATCTTTGTAATAGTCTAAGTTCTCTAATACTTGAGATAAGTTATCGGTTTTTAAATCAAGCGTTTTTACAATTTTTCCACCTTCTTTAATAGTCGCTACAATGCGTGTAATTGTAGCATTGTCTTGATTTTCTAGATTGTAATTAATTGTAGCAGACTTAGCTAAAACATCCTTAGATACAGTGGTCAGAGTCAAAACAGGAGCCGTTTTTTCTTTGGGCTTTTCTTTGGTACCTTTTACAAGAATTTCAGGCTTCATTTCTTTCAAAATAGTTACTGTTTCAACTGGGTCACTGATTTTTTTGCCATGTAACTCTTCATAGCTAGTAACAATTTGACGTTCGCCATCCTCACCAACTTGTTTAATAGAATCATCACCTATAAATTTGCTAGAATCAGATTCTTCTGTGATAGTTTTAGGAATAGTCTCTGTACGAATATCAGTATGTAAGGCAGGAAGCTCTTCTCTCTCTGGAGCAACGTCAGGAACTGTAGCTAGTGGATCGGTATACTCTGAGATTTCAATAACCGGCGGATCAATTAAGTTTCCTGTTTCATCTACTCCTGTTGTACCTACAGATTCCGTGTATTCTGACTTCTCGGACTTGGGTGCTTCTTCTGGAACTGTGCCTACCGGTTCAGTGTATGCTGGTTTTTCATGAACTTCTGGCTCACCTTTATCAGTTACAACAGCTTCGGGTAAGGCTGGTTGAACTTCAGGTTCCCCTTTGTCAGTCACAACTGCTTCGGGTAAGGCTGGCTGAACTTCCGGTTCGCCTTTATCAGTTACAACAGCTTCGGGTAATGCCGGTTGAACCTCAGGTTCACCCTTTTCTGTGACTACAGCTTCTGGCAACTCAGCTTGAACTTCTGGTTCTCCTTTTTCAGTTACAACAGCTTCTGGTAATGCTGGTTGAACTTCAGGTTCTCCTTTTTCAGTTACAACAGCTTCTGGTAAGGCTGGTTGAACTTCTGGTTCTCCTTTTTCAGTTACAACAGCTTCTGGTAAGGCTGGTTGAACTTCTGGTTCCCCTTTTTCAGTCACAACGGCTTCTGGTAATGCTGGTTGAACTTCAGGTTCCCCTTTTTCAGTCACAACGGCTTCGGGTAAGGCTGGTTGAACCTCAGGTTCTACCAGATTACCACCAACTGGTGCTGTATATTCTGGTTTCTCTGCTTTAGGTGCTTCATCAGGTACTGTGCCCACTGGTTGAGTGTATTCTGGTTTCTCTGCTTTAGGTGCTTCGTCTGGAGCCATACCTACAGGCTCAGTGTATGCTGGCTTCTCATACTTAGGAGCAACGTCAGGGACTGTGCCTACTGGAGCAGTGTACTCTGACTTCTCAGCTTTAGGTGCTTCGTCAGGCACTGTACCCACAGGTTGAGTGTATTCTGGTTTTTCATGAACTTCAGGCTCAACCAGATTACCACCAACTGGTGCTGTATGTTCTGGTTTCTCAGCCTTAGGAGCCTCATCTGGAACTGTGCCTACGGGTTTAGTGTATTCAGATTTCTCTGATTTAGTTGTCTCGTTTGGAACGGTGCTTACAGACTCTGGATTTTTAGTTTTTTCTGCTTTAGGCGCTTCATTATGAACATTTTGAATTTCAGATACTGGAACATTTTTTGTCCCCTCAGCTTTATGTTGAATTTCTGAAATTGCATCATCATTAAGGGGTAAGTATCCAATATAACGATATCCAGCAATTTGAACTACTCCTTCATGACTTGGAGCTTTCAAAGGATTGCTTATATCGAGAGCTTGCATACTAGAAAGACTAATCAGTCCGATAGTAGTAACTAAGAACAAACTACTAACTTTTTTCTTTTTATGAACCAAAAGGACTAAACTACCAACAGCTAATAGACCTAAAGCTGTAAGCACAGAAGTCGATGAACCTGTTGCAGGAAGAGCTTCCTGCTGATAAATAAGAGCATAAGTTACCTCATTATCAGTAGGAATTCCTGCTTGAATCTTGCTTTGTTCTTCCTTTGTAAGAGCGCTTTTTTCAATGTAATGATAGGTAGAAGCATGAATGACTGACGGCGCAACCAAGATACTTCCGAGTAAAACTGAACCAACAATCCCACAGATTTTTCGGATTGAAAACCGTTCTTTTTTAAATAATGACAAGCGTAATCACCTTCTTTAATTTTATTTCCTAATAGTAAACACTATTTTTTATTCTTAAAAATTGAACTTCTAAAATCATCAGTTTGATTTAGATAGGCCTTAAACACTGCTCTCTTTAACTTATGAACTGCACTATCATATTCTGGATTATAGTTGTCCCAAGAATAACGATTCTCATCTGCATCCTTACGGACAGCTTCGTCCATTAATCGCTGCAGTTCTTCTACACTATGAATCGTCTTTCTTGCAAAACTTGCCCAAGATTTAGTTGGATCGTTGAAGGTAACCTGCTTCAAGTTCCCAAACTGACCCACCCGTTCTTGGTACATAGCTGTCTTAAATTCTGCCCAAGTTTTATACTTACCTTCAAATACCTTTTCCAAAACAAGATCATCTGTCACCAATCCTCGTTCTTTACCATAAAGATTGATAGTTTTCCCTTGTTGTTTAGCAATTTCCTCGTATTGGTTTGAGATATAAGGTACCATTCCATCCTTAAAACCTTTGGCAGCCAAAAGTTCATAAGCTATCCTACGTCCCATCAAATCACCCGGAGTTCCCTTACTGCTCAGAGCCGAATAGATTGGGGCGAAGAGTTTAATCGTATAGTAACCGTTTCTTTCATATTCCCCAGACTTATATTCACGAGCTGACAAGATATTATTTGTAATCAAACTATCAAAGGTAGTCAATTTTTTGGCATCTTCTTCTGTCAGATTTTGTACAACGTTAGTAGCGTAAACCTCATTTCCATCTGCAGGATCTTTTACGTATTTATTCTCGATTTTTCTCAGGGCTGTCATTTTCTGATACGTATCTAATTGCTTCACGATAGATTGCCCTTCGAGATATTCCAACATGTAAACGACATCAAACATATTGTGGGCGTAGTTCTGAAGATCTGCTGCGTTATTAAATCTTGTAGTTGGATCAAGCACTTGCAATCGCTGACCTTCTGTACTATCTGATGTTTTATGTTTCAAGATAGAGTTGATGGTAATGGTTGCATCACTTGGTTGGTCAGGAGCTTGCAATAAGCCTTTTGCGAAGAACTCCGGTCCTAAGCCACTTCTTCGACCATAGCCACCAAGGTAAATATCCTGATCTGAATCATGTGTCATCTCATGGGTATAGGTGATAGCTCCATCCTTATCTAACATACGATAGGACATATAGTAAACGCCATCTCCAGTTGCATAAGCACCATGATGATTGTGAACTACTTTATTCCCCACTGGACCAAAGAAATTCTTCATCGCCGGATTGGTACTATCAAACTTAGCCTCAACTGTAGCTTTTCCAGATGTTGTATCATCTCCAAACTTATAGGCATCATAAAGTAGAATCGTACGATAGAGCTTTTCACGTCCTTCTTTATCTAAAATACGATACCAATAATCGTAGTGATCTCGCTGACGCTTGGCTGTTTCACGCGCATTATCTTCAACAAACTTATTGAGTTCATCTCCAGCTTTGTAGTCACTATTGCGGTAACGATCATAAGCTCCAAATCCTAGACTAGACATGGTCGAGATGACAAATACAGATCTTTCTGGCAAGGTGAGGAGAGGCAAGACCATATTGCGGTATTTCCAAGTACTACTAGTAATTCTGTCATAAACACCGATAGAATACTTAGTCCCTGCTTGCTCTTGCTTGGCTTTGACCTCTGCAATAGTGGATTTTTCTTCGACAATGAAAGCTTTGGTCTGTTTTTTAAACCAGTCATTATTGCTAGTGTTTGGTAAAAAGACTTTTCGGTAATTTTCTAGCGTGCTAAACAAATCTGTCGTTCCATGATGGCTGGCAAGACTGATAGCATAAGTATCGACATTGTTTTTAGCAAGAAGATTGTTAAAGCCAGATTTACCTAACTCAATCAGAGTATCTAATGGTGAAGTATTTCCTTTACCAAAGAAGTCCGGATGATACATAACTAGGTCTTTGACATTCACTTGACCATAGCTAAAGTTATACCAACGTTCTAAATAAGTTAAACCGAGTAGCAAGGCTTCCTTATTTTTCTTGATTTTATCTACAAGATAGCCTCTGGTAACTGGGTTGTCACCAACAAGTCCAGCATCTGCTGACAAGAGTTTTTTCAAACTGTTTGCCAAATCTTGTTTTGTTTTGGCGAACTGGTCTTCCAGATAGAGCTCAGTTTGCTTGACATCTGGAGAAATTCCGAGTGTCTTTCTGATGGCATCCGACTTATAGTCAATCTTTTGTAAGTCAGGTAAGACTTGCTTAATGATAGAGTCTTGGTCATACAAGAATTGATTTGGAGTGTAGAGGAGTCCTGTATCCCCTAAACTATATTCTGTTAGCTTGGCAAAATCAGTCTGGTACTTGAGATCGAGCTTCTCAGATGAATGGTCCTGATAGTGAAGCAAGAGTTTATTTGCAGTCTGTTTGTTGGAAACAATATCTGTGATGACTTGGTCATCCTTCATCATAACTGCGGACAAGAGTTCTTTTTGATATAAGAGACTGTTCTCCTTGACCAGGTTTCCGTATTTCACGATGGTCGCCTTGTTATAGAAAGGTAACAATTTTTCAATGTTCTTATAAACCAAAGCACGGTTAGCTTGATAATGCTTCACCTTAGAAAAATCACTTTCTTTACTACCACTTGTTGAAAGGGGCTCCACTGTTGGAGGAGTGAGAGGATTGATTTCTGCTTTTTTGTTAGTCACTTCAGAAGCCTCTAGCATTGTTCCTCTTTCTTCAAAGGATTCTTTGCTGACGACTTCATCCCTAACCAAGGTGACATTGTATACTCTGTTCGCCTTGCTGCTGAATGTGTCCTTCACCTTCATTCCATTGTAGTGGTAACCGGTAATAGCATTCCCGTTGGTTACATTGACATCACTTAGTACATTGGTCAACCTTCCTGCATGCTGTTCCTCATTCGTCTTTCGATCCCACAAATATCCAGCCACACCCGCAACTCTACCAAAGTGCTTGACATTGTTGATATCACCTTCAGCATAGCTATCCTGTATATGCGCATCTTGGTCTACTAGACCTGCTAGCCCACCAACAGTCTGATCTGAACTATTGGTGTTGGATGAAATGGCTACTGTCGCTTTTGACTTAGTCAGCGAAGCTTTGTTTCCTGTCAAATGACCGACCAGACCACCGATATTATAGGCAGCAGTTGTTTCATAGGTATTGATAATTCTTCCCTTGAAACTACTCTCTGTGATGCTTGATTGGTCTGCCTTAGCCAACAAACCACCGATACCGCGTTCTCCAGCCAGAACACCATCGACATGAACTTGTTTGATCTTTGTGCCATTCTGAGCTTCATTTGCCAGTGAAGCAATATCATTTTTCCCTGAAATAGTAACATTTTTTAGACTCAGTTTTTCTACTGTAGCACCACTCAAGTTTTCAAACAGAGGTTTTTTCAAGTTATAAATAGCATACTTCTTACCATCTTTTTCTCCAATCAACTGACCAGTAAAGGTTCCCTTGATATAGGATCTTTCATCAGGACCAAGCTCCACTTCGTTAGCATTCAGGCTGGCCGCTAAATGATAGGTTCCAGAGAGATTTTGGTTTATAGCTTTGACCAGATTACTAAAGGAAGTAAAGTTTGTCTTTTCCTCTTTAGACTTCTTATCGAGGTAGAAGGTGAAATGGTCGACATATTTATTGTTCTGCTCTTGCTGGAGTTTCTCAGCTTTGGCTGTGATTTTATAAACTGGCTGACCATTTCTTTCCTCTTCAGTTATTGAGGCGACTGGCAGATAGACATCTTTAAATGCCGAAGATTTTACCTTGACAAAGTAATTATCCGTATTCTTTGGAATTCCATCCAATGAGATATGTTGTTTATAAGTCCCATTCGTCTGGCTGTACAACTCAATATCCGAAACATTTCTTAATTCGAGTGTTTTTTCTGGATCCTGCTCTTTCGTTTTTTCAGTCGGAATATCTGGCTTTACTTGATCAATATCACCAGTGTATTCTGGAAGTGGGGCTACCTGTTCAGGCTCACCTTTGTCACTTACTACAGCCTCTGGCAAGGCGGGTTGGACTGCAGGTTCGCCTTTGTCGGTTACAACAGCCTCTGGTAACTCTGCTTGGACTGCAGATTCGCCTTTATCACTTACAACAGCTTCTGGTAACGCTGGTTGGACTTCAGGTTCGCCTTTGTCACTTACAACAGCTTCTGGCAAGGCGGGTTGGACTGCAGGTTCGCCTTTATCACTTACAACAGCTTCTGGTAACGCTGGCTGGATCGCAGGCTCACCCTTGTCGGTTATTACAGCTTCTGGCAACTCTGCTTGGACTGCAGGCTCACTCTTGTCGGTTATTACAGCTTCTGGCAACTCTGGTTGGACCGCAGGTTCACCTTTATCAGTAACAACAGCTTCTGGTAATTCTGGCTGGACTTCAGGTTCATCTTTGTCACTTACAACGGCTTCTGGTAGCTCTGGTTGGACTGCAGGTTTACCTTTGTCACTTACTACAGCCTCTGGCAACTCTGCTTGGACTGCAGGTTCGCCTTTATCACTTACAACAGCTTCTGGTAACGCAGGTTGAACTTCAGGTTCGCCTTTGTCGGTTACTACTACTTCTGGTAACGCTGGTTGGATTGCAGGTTCCCCTTTTTCAGTTACAACAGCTTCTGGTAAAGCGGGTTGGACTGCAGGTTCGCCTTTATCACTTACAACAGCTTCTGGTAATTCAGGCTGAACTGCAGGTTCACCTTTATCGGTTACAACAGCTTCTGGCAACTCTGGTTGAACTGCAGGCTCCCCTTTGTCGGTTACAACAGCTTCTGGTAACGCTGGTTGGACTGCTGGCTCGCCTTTGTCACTTAC
>NZ_VMND01000019.1:38012-132563 GCF_013277555.1 Streptococcus sp. k-163
TTGTCAGTTACAACTGCTTCTGGTAAGGCAGATTGGGTTGCAGGTTCGCCTTTTGCGCTTACAACGGCAGAATTTGAAGATTGTTTCTCTTCTTTTCTTGGATTGGTTAATTCTGCAGAGAGAGTTTTTTCAACTACTTGAACTTCTGTCGGCTTAGTTGAAGAAACAGATGTTTGTTCCTGCATAGTTTGTACTGTTGATGGATGTTCTACAAAATTTGGTGTAACACTATAATCCACCTTTTGTTGTTTTGTAGGAGTGGCTACTGATTTTTCTTGATTATTTACTTTAGACTCAGAAGTCGTTTTCCCCTCTTTGATATATCCAATATATGTGTAACCTGAAATGGCTTTAGGAAGAGGTAATTTTTCTCCAGAGGTCAATTCATAGTCAGTATTGTAATTTAGCAAAAGATTATTTTCTAAAGCATGAGCGGATACAAGAACACCATTTCCTATTCCTGCAACCAATACTAAATGTAATACTGTTTTATTCTTAACCTTTTTCTTAGAAACGGCAAAAATTAAAATCCCCAGAGCAGCTAAGCTAGCACCAGCAACCAAGGTTTGAACATCATTCTTGTTTCCAGTATTAGGTAATTCTCCCAGTTGATTTCGGGAATTTAATTTATAAACAAGATAATAAGTCTCATCATCATTATCCATGTATGTCGGAATATCATAGACAAGCTTATTCTTTTCATCTGATGATAACTCTGACTCTGTCACATATTTATAGTGAACTCCTGCAGTTTCTTGAGCACCCACAGATGAACTTCCTAATACAGACATAAAAAATAAACTTAAAATCGTTGCAGATACAAGTCCTACTGATAATTTTCTAAATGAAAAACGCTGCTGTTTTTCACCAAAATACTTTTCCATTATTCCTCCTTGAAATAAAATTTATATTTATCTTACGAAGACCTTCAATATATTAGTGTATTATCTATAAAAAAGGCATTACACTTTGATTATACTCTTAATTTACCAAAAAGTCTTAAAATTGCGTTACGTTTTCATACTTTGTTTTATATATAAAATACCAAGTAGTAATGTTTGCAATTCCCTATTATCTTTTTTCATAAAAGAACACCTACCATGGCATTTCCACGGTAGGTGTTACTTATATCACTAATCGTTCTAAAAATGGTTTGAGACAGTTTAGGAGAATTCCTTCTATCCAGCTTTCTTGTGCTGAGGAGAGATGATCTGCCTGGAGGCTTTCTTTTAGAAAATCTCGGACTTGTTCTGGTGCGATTTCAAACTCAAAAGCTTTCATTTTATAGAAAAAGTCGAGCAGATGGTCTGACAGATATTCAGTTGAAAATGGCACTTCTCCACTCTTTCGATATTCTAATAAGAGCCGAGCAAATCTAGATTTTTCTTCAGGAAGCTCACGAAAATAGGAATTGAGAAGCCAGGTCTGCTTCTGCTTTCTTTCAATTGGATCCTGACTAGCTATTCGTTGGTCTTTTTCCAGCTCTTTTTGGTATTGTTTGGCTTTGATAGCCCGTTCTGTTCGATTTTTACCAAAAAGTATTTTCTCCCACTTGCGTTCTTCTTGAGTAAGGGTTTCTGTAAAGCCAAAGTAATCCTGATAAGCACGCTCTGCTGGGCCCATAGCTAGAACCAGATTGTCTGCATATTGCTTGGCGATTTTATCTCTCTTTTTGCGCTCTTTCTCTGCCTGGATACGCAGTTCTTGTTCGTAGTCAATTTTCTCCTTACCTAGCTTGACAAGGTAGAGTTGGTCATCTGGTTTCCCAAGTAAAAAGGGTTTGATACACTTTTCAAGGACTTCCTCCATACGAGCCTTCTTCTTGGGTTCTGCCTTGGTCCAACTTCCTCCTTGAAAGACTTCTAGGAAGAGCTGGTAGTCTTTCTCAGGTGAGAACTGATTGCCACGATTGGGTTTAAAAACACCTTTTTCCCAGAGCCACTTTAGAAGTCGCTCGTCAAAGTCACTTTTATTGACCTTGATTTTTTCCTTTTTCTGGGCTTTTCTTGTCAGATTTTCAACCTTTCTGAGTAGTTTTTCTTCCTCTTCCAATTGCTGGTCAAGGGACAATCGGTGAAAATGACGAACACAGTCGCTACCAATCGGAAAGAGACGTTGGCCTGTGACACCATTAAAGAGTTCGTAGGCGTACTTGATGGCATTCCCACAGACACAATTGCTACGGCCGATACCGTTAAAAATCAAGGAAACTTCATTCCATTCCTTGGTAGCTTGTTCCCAAGTATCAGCTTTTGAAGCCTGTAAAACCGCATCGTGCAGGGATTTTCTAACTGGAAGTGTCATGAGGTCTCCTTTCTAGATTATACTTTTACAACTTGAACCTCGTTTTTACCTAGTAAAATCAAGTATTTTTCAATATTTTCAATCGAATAGGCTCGGGATAAAGCCTCACCATATAAGGCTAATTGACCACGATAGCGGTCTATGAGTTGACTTGGTTCATCATAGCGGTCTGTCTTATAGTCGAACAGAACAATTCTGTCCTCGTAAAGGAGATAGCCATCAAGGATACCACGGACAACGAAGTCTTCCTGACTCTTTTGGTCTCGTTTGAGCATGGAGAAAGGTTGCTCGCGATAGAGATGGTTGGTATTAGCGAGAATTTCCTGACCGAGCGCTGTGTCAAAGAATGCAAGAGTTTTAGCAAGATTGATCTTGTCCCTGACAGCTGGGCTGGTTTGAACTTGTTTGAGAGTTTCTGTCAGACTAGCAAGCGTTGGTCGCTGGCTGAGGTCAATTCTCTGCATGAGTTCGTGGGTAGCACTACCAATTTCAGCTCCAGTTACCTTTTCTTTGGTTGAAAAATCTGGCAAATCAAAGCTAATTTTCTTGTCTACTGACTGGCTTTGACCTGCAATCTCGACACCTTCCATATCCATAACTGGTTCGTAGAATTTCTTGATTTGACTCGGGGTTTGAACACTAGGAAGTTCAATGGCTGCGCGGTGAAGAGTATTATAGACTTCCACTTCTTTCAGCATTTCAAGAGCTTCCTTAATGGTTTCTGACTGGCGGTTGTCAGCTTGGGAGCTATCTTGGAGAGGGCTTTTATTTTCCAACTGACCGATAGCTTCTCTAGTCAGCTGATCATCGCCAACAAAACGATAGCTAAAGTTGAGATTGTCCTTGGCAAACACTTTACTGATAGCCCAAATCCAATCTTGGAAATTATTGGCTTGCAGTCTAGTATTGCTATTTAGTTTTCCATTTTTAGCTACAGGGTATTCTTTGGCTTCCAGCTTTTCACGAGAACCTTTACCGACAAGATAGAGCTTTTTCTCAGCCCTCGTCATGGCAACATACAGCAGACGCATCTGCTCTGAATAGCTTGCCAGCTGCAATTCCTCTTCATTCTGCCTATAGGTCAGGCTAGGAATGGAGAGTTTGATGGTTTTAGGATAGTGAGCTTCTACTGCTCCTGTTTCCATTTTGGCAATATACTTAACACCTAGTCCATTTTTTCGGCTGAGAATGACTTCTGACATAGAGTCTTGCTTGTTAAAGTCTTGATCCATATTGAGGATAAAGACGTAAGGAAACTCCAGCCCTTTACTCTTGTGAATGGTCATGAGTTCCACTGCATCTTTTGGCGGTGCGACGGCCACGCTTGATAAATCGTGCTGGGCTTCTAAAACTTGGTTAATCATACCAATAAAACGCGACAAACCTTTGAAATTGCTCTTTTCAAATTGATCAGCACGCAGTGCTAGGGCATAGAGATTGGCCTGTCTAGCAGGACCATTTGGCAAAGCCCCAACATAATCATAATAAAAGCGGTCGTTATAAATCTTCCAAGTCAGATCATAGAGTGAGTGGGTTTTGGCATACAAGCGCCATGAATCCAAGATATCCATGAATTTATTTAATTTTTCAGCTAAATCAGTATGAATTAACTCTTTCTGGATTGTTGTAAGTTTTTGAGCATTGACCAGTTTCTCATAGAGATTCTCTTGAACTTTGTCCTCTGCTTTCTGGAGAGACAAACGTGCTAACTCGTCCTCATCAAATCCAAACATTGGAGACTTCATGAGAGCAACCAAGGCATAATCTTGCAGGGGATTGTGAATGACACGAAGTGTATCCAACATGACTTGCACTTCTAGAGATTGGAGGTAATTGTTTTGTTCACCGTCGGTTTTGACAGGAATCCCGTACTCAGACAAGGCAAGGAGAATCTGGTCATTTCGACTGCGGCTGGAGGTCAAAAGGGCAATTTCCTTAAAAGCTACACTTTTCTCTTGATGAAGTTTAAGGATTTCCTTGATAACAAGGCGCATTTCACCTGTTAGTTTCGTTTCTGCCTGTCCCTCTTCTTCCTCACTTGTGTCGTCCTTATCATAGAGGAGAAATTCTGCCTTGTTGTCTGGATTAGGAGTCAGTTTGGTATTGGCAAAAACAAGATGGTGCATGTTATCATAGTTGATTTCGCCGACCTCTTGGTCCATGAGACGTTCAAAGACATCATTGGTTGCTGACAGCACTTCTGAACTGCTACGGAAATTTTCCTTGAGGAGAATCAGCTTGCCCTCTTTTGGATTTTGCGCATAGCGTTGGAACTTTTCATTGAAAATCTGCGGGTCTGCCTGACGGAAACGGTAGATGGACTGCTTGATATCTCCAACCATAAAGCGATTGTGACCATTCGACAGCAATTCCAACATCCGTTCTTGAATGTGGTTGGTGTCCTGGTACTCATCAACCATGACTTCGTAGAAACGTTCTTGATAAGCCTCACGAACTTGCGGGAAATTCTCTAAAATCTCAATAGTGTAATGGCTGATATCAGCGAATTCAAAGGCATTTTCCTGACGTTTACGCTGACGATAAGCCTCCACAAAATCGCTCATGAAAGATTGGAAGGTTTTAGCTAATCCCCATGTTTCTTGATGGAAACGTTCTTGATAGTCCAGAATCGTTATCTGATCTGCTAGTTGTCCTAGTTTAGCAAACTGGGCCTTTCTTTCTTCGTTGTAGGCATCAGCCAGTGGCTTCAAATCAGCCTTACGACTGGCATTCGTCAGAGCCCGACCATTTTTCTCTTTTGAAATTGCGACAATACGCGCAAGTACTGCCTGATAATCCTGACTATCAGACTCTTGATTTAAGGAGCCAATTTCATCCAGAACTAACTGAACATTTTCTAAATAAGCAGCCTTTGCAAACTCCTTGGCATCATTATCCAGATGATAACGGAAAAAGCTTTCCAAATCCCAAAGGGCTTGCTGGATTTGCTTAGTCAGTTTTTCTTTTTCACTGGTAAAATCAGCTTTTTCAAAGCCTTTGAGGAAAGATTTACTCAGCCACTTTTGAGGATTACTGGTAGATTGGAGGAAGTCATAAATTTTATAGACTTGCTGTCGCAGACCACGTTCATCTTTGCCGCGTCCAGCAAAATTTTTCAGCAAATGACTAAACTTTTCTTTCTGTTTACCTTGATAATGGGATTCAAAGACCTCATGGAAAACTTCGTTTTTTAGAAGGAGTTGCTCGCTTTGGTTTTGTAAAATACGGAAATTAGGTGCAATATCAAGCAGATAACCGTGTTTACCAAGGAATTTTTGTGTGAAAGAGTCCATGGTACCAATAGCCGCGTTGGGTAGATCTGCCAACTGGCGACCCAAGTGTTGTTTGAGGTCAACGTCATCGCTTTCTTGGATTTGCTGGCTGATTTTTTTCTCCAAACGTTCCTTAAGCTCAGTGGCTGCCTTAACGGTAAAGGTTGAGATGAAGAGTTGAGAAATTTCGACACCACGCGCCAATTGGTCCAGAATACGCTCTGCCATAACAAAGGTCTTCCCAGAACCAGCCGATGCTGAGACTAGGATATTCTGAACAGAAGTGTAGATGGCTTCAATTTGTTCGGCAGTTTTCTTTTGTTCCTTGTTCGAATTTGCTTCTGCTTCTTGCAATTTTTGAATTTCCTTCTCGATTAAAAAGGGAATAGGCTTCATCGATTCAACTCCTCTCTTATTTTTTCAAACCAAGCTTGCTTGAGTTTTGCTCCGACAAGACGCTTGCCATCAGCTAAGTCCAACTTTTCTAGAAAACGGGCTTGACCTAAGTGGTAATTGGCTTCAAAGCCAGTAATGGCTTGATGCTGCTGAACGTAGGGGGCAATGCTTCTACCATTTTCGGTATAAGGATTAATGGCGAACTGGCCTGTTAAAATCTTCTTAGCTGCTTTTTTATAAAGATGGGCATTGTAGTCCAGTAGGAGCTGGAATTCCTCATCTGTCAGCTGATTAGCCTTGTTTTTATTGTAAAATTCGCCTAAATGACTGCTTTCTTTTTCTAAAAAGAGACCTTGGTATTTCATTGACTTGCTAGCTTCTACTACTGCACCTGCCAGACTTTTAACGGCCGTCAAAGATTGGACAGGCTCAGCCATTTCCAAGTACATGGCACCAAAAAAGTTCTGCTCCCCTTCTCTTTTTAGGGCAGCTAGGTAGGTTGGTAACTGAGAATTAAGCCCATTAAAGAAATGAGGAAATTGGAACTGAGTTAGACTAGACTTGTAGTCTACTACCCCTATCGCTCCATCAGCTTTCAAACGGTCAATTCGGTCAACCTTACCTCGTACAAAGACACTGCGACCATTGTCCAATTGAATAAAGGCTTGCTCTTTTCCACCAAAATTTGCTTCTTCTTTGATGGTTTCAATAACTGGATTATGGCGGAGAATATGTCCAGTTGTCCGTGCAACATCAAGCAAAACTTCCTTTGTAAACTGGGCTTCCAAACTTTCCTGATAAATGGCTTCAAATTCGCGTTCTTGACTGGTTTCTTGGATAGCTTGTTCTAGACGTTTGTCAAAGGAATCTTCGTCAGGTAACTGCAAGGCACGTTCAAAGATACGGTGCAAGAAATTTCCGTGACTGCGGGCATCAGGACGCAGGCGTAATTCCTCCTGCAAGCCTAAAACATAGCGAAGGAAATAACTGTATTGGTTCCGGTAAAACTCTGTCAAACCAGAGGTAGAGAGGTAAAACTCCTGATCTGTAGGATAGAGAGCTTGTAAGGTATCTTTGGTCAACTGCTTACTGCTTGGGCTTGTTGGAAGGGCTGGATTTGCAAGGCCTTTTTGGTCAAGTTTTTTACCCATGACACGCGCCAGAACCTTAATAAATGTCAAATCTTGCTCAGTATCGCTCGTCTCGGCCTGTTGGTGATAGGCAACCAGACTAGACAAAAGACTGTGATAGGACCCCATATCCTCCTTAGACAGCCCTTTGTGATTCATCCTCTTCTCTCTCCGACTAAATCCAAAATGGACCAGCTCTTGAAGATAAGCTGACTCCTTACTTTCACTTTCATTAAAAAGGCTTGGAGCCGACAAGACCAACTGCTTACGCGCAGAATTGACCAAGGAAAGCATAGTGTAGCGATTTTTCTTGAGATTTTCACTGCTGGCAATTATCAATTGCGTCCCATCTTCTGTCGCTTGATTTAGGCTCTGTCTTTCTTCGTCAGTCAAAAGACTGGTATTTTGCGCGATTTTTGGTAAATTGTCCTGAGTCAGCCCAATAGCGTAGACAAAGTCAGCAGTCAATGGCGCAATCAAATCGTAACTTTGCACCAGAACGGTATCCACTGTCGCTGGAATGGTACGGTATTGGGACAAACTCATTCCAGAATGGAGCAGGGCTAGAAAGTCCTCTAGATTAACTTGCGAACCAGCAAAAACAGTCGCAAATTGTTCTAAAACATGACAGAAAGCCTTCCAAACTTCGGCTTGTCTTTCCTGTTCTACAGCTTCCATAGTGGCTGTCAAATCTTGCAACTGCTTGGTCACCGCTCCTTCTTTTAGAAAGACATTCCACTTTTGCAAGAGATTTTCAGCCTTCTGTTTTCGACTGGCAAAGAGAGTTTCAAGAGGTTCTAAAATTCTCAGGCGAAGGGCATTCAAACGCTCAAGATTAAATTTCCCATGGTGGGATTTGGTGAAGGTTTGCTGAAAGGCTGGCAAGCCATTGATACCAAGATAACGGATATATTGCTCAAATGCGTCAATATCAGACTGACTAAAATCGGTATACAAACCTGTTCTAAGAAGGTTAATCAAATCCTCCTGACGGAAACGATAGCGTTTTAAAGCCAAAATAGACTCGACAAACTGTGTCAAGGGGTGGTGCGCCATGGATTCGCTTCTACCAAGGTAGAAAGGAATCTGATACTGGTCAAAAATGGTTTTGAGAGATAACTGATAAGAAGCTACATCTCCCAAGAGAATACGAAAATGCTTGTAACTCAAGTCTGGATTGTCATGTAATTTCTGACGGATGCTACGGGCTACTAGCTCCAACTCCTCCTTTTGCGTCAAACAAGACCAGATTTGTAGATTTTCACGGTCTTTCTCATCGACATCCAAAGCGAGTTCTGAAAAGTCATAAGAAGACTCCAGCAAACGAGAGACCTTGTCAAAACTATCCATCTTCTCATGAATTTGAGAATAGTCCTGAGCAGGCGTTTGGTATTTAGAGGCCAGATGGTGGAGAAACTCCACACTAGCTTGGTAGAGATTACCCTCGCTAAAAGGGCTAGTATAGGCTTTCTTACTAGCATAGGCTCCAATGACAATCTCAACACCCTTGCCATGAAGTAGGTCCACAATTCGCTCTTCCTCGGCAGAAAAACGGGTAAATCCATCAATAACTAAGGCAATCTGTCTAAAATCACTACTAACTTTGTCATTCTCAATAGCCTCAATCAAATGGGACAACTGACTTCCCTGAGCTAACTGAGCTTGATTGAGATAAGCCGTTACCTTCTCAAAAATCAAGAGTAAATCGGCTCTCTTATCCTCATCCGTCAAACTCTCCAAGTCCAAAAAACTCACCTGTGCTTTGGTCATCTCGTGGTAAAGCTCAATCAACTGCTGGATAAACTGAGGATCCTGCTTGATAGCTCCATAAACACGTAAATCCTTAGGATCAAGTTCGGCAAGGCATTTATAAAAAGCCATCCCAAGACCGATATCATCAAGACTGGTCTTGGCAGGCAAGTCATTCAGGACCAGATAACGAGCCATTTGGGCAAAGCGCGTGACAGTAATCGCAAAAGAAGCCTGCTGGGACAAGCATTCCAGCACGGCACGTTCCTTTTCAAATGAAAGAGAGTTGGGAGCAATGTAAAAGACTCGCTTGCCAGCAGCAACTAGCTCTTCCGCCTCTCTGGTTAGAATTTCTGTCAAAGAAGTTCGAATATCAGTATAAAGTAATTTCATCTCAGCCTCGTTTGGTTTCTCAAAGTTTCTTACTCTATTATAGCAAAGTTCGCTTCACTGTCCAAATCCAAAATTCTTGTTGACAATCATTTAACTAGCAAATCAATCAAGCTTCGTCATCCACTTTCATATGATGAAATATATATAGGAAAAAGTCTTTGGAAACTTCAAAATGCCCATAACGAAGCCTAGAAGTATAGTTTTTCCATTCAGGATGTTGTCTGGCTATTTCTATGGAGCAATCTTTGACTGGTAGATAATACTCGACATTTCGTCTAAAGGGAAAGAATCCTTCAAACTGCTCTACTTGATAGGCTTTGTCATCTATAATTTTACCTACGGCCACAAAAGCCTGTAACTTATCTTGACCATTCATATCGTATTTGGGGCTATAGTATAAAAGATAATCGCCTTTTTTCATACGGTTTAAGGGGCCGCCCTTTCCATGACAGACCTGGCAAAAATTCCCCTCAACTCCTCTTAAAACATGATTCTTTGAAACAACTCCGACCCAATATCTAGGCATTTTTATCCTCCAACTCTGCTAACATGCGATTAAAACTTTCTCTATCGTTAGAAAGTTTTTCAAAAAATTCTTCATCAACCCCTTCTACTAAGGGTAAAGCTTGATTGACCTTCTCCACACCAGACTTCGTCACTAAAACCAGTTTGGCTCGACTATCCTTTGGATGTTGATCGCGTCTAATGTAGTCTTTCTTCTCTAGTAACCGGACAATCTGAGAAACCGTCATGACATCCATACCTGTGAAACGAGCAATATCAACTTGTGTTACATATTCCTCTCTATTCGTCAGAAATAAGAGCGAAGTCAAAATGATAAATTGGGGCAAAGTAAGACCAACTGATTTTAAAACTCTTTTTAAATTACTTTCCCACTTGTTGTAGACTTTGATGAAAAGAAGACCTGTGGACTCTGTTTCATCATTCTTGTAAATTGAATTAAAGTGATACTTTGACATTATTTTTCCTTAAATATTAAGTATACATATTATAAGATAATTTATTTTATTTTTCAAGAAAAGGGAGCTTGAATGTTACAATTCTGTCAGACATTTTATGTTCTATATGCTATAATAAAAGCAAAACACCTAGAAAAGGAAGACCTATGATTAAACTACTAGCCTTGGATATGGACGGAACCCTCCTCAATGAAGCCAAGGAAATCCCACAAGCTCACATTACTGCTATTCACCAAGCCATTGAAAAAGGTGTCAAACTGGTTCTCTGTACGGGTCGCCCGCTTTTCGGTGTCCTCCCCTACTACAAAAAACTGGGACTAGACCTCCAGAATGAGTATGTGATTGTTAACAACGGTTGCTCAACTCACCAAACCAGCGATTGGAATTTGGTTGACTGGCAAGAACTCAGTCCAGCTGACATCGAATACCTCTATGACCTTGCTGAAAAAAGTGATGTTCAGTTGACTCTTTTTGACGAGACACATTATTTTGTCCTCGGTGGCAAACCTAATGAAATCGTTCAAAATGATGCCAAGCTAGTCTTTTCAGACCTGACTGAAATTTCCCTTGAGGAAGCTACCAGTGGTAAGTACCGTATGTTCCAAGGTATGTTTTTGGGTACCAAAGAGCAAACAGACGATTTTGAAGAGCGTTTTGCTGGGGAACTCTGTCAACGATTCAGTGGAGTTCGTTCGCAGCCTGTCATTTATGAAGCCATGCCACTTGGAACGACAAAGGCTACTGCTCTTTCACGACTGGCAGAGATTCTGAAGATTGATTCCTCAGAAATCATGGCTATGGGCGATGCTAATAACGATATTGAAATGCTCCAATTTGCAGGGCTTGGTGTTGCAATGGGAAATGCCAGCGATTATGTCAAATCTCTTGCGGATGCCGTTACAGCAAGCAACGAAGAAGACGGCGTTGCGCGTGCCATTGAGAAATATATTTTATAATTAAGAAGCCCAGTTCGTGTCAACTGGGTTTTGATATTTAAGAATTCCTAAAACTTTAGAAACTCTTTAGAAATCCTTGAGCTTTCTTTGATTTCTATGCTTTATACTAAAGTTATCAAAATAAATCAAAAGGAGAGAATCATGAAAACAGTACTTGATATTCATGGATTGTCCAAAAACTTTGACAAACAAGCTATTCTTCAGGATCTTCATTTAACGATAAGAGAGGGAGATATTTATGGACTTATTGGGAAGAATGGAGCTGGGAAGACTACCTTGATAAAAATTATTACGCAACTGCTGTTTGCGGATAAAGGAACTGTTTCCCTCTTTTCTAGTCAATCGGAAAATGAGTGGACCAAGGCTCTATCTCGAGTAGGTTCAGTGATTGAATCACCTGTAGCTCATAATCACTTAACAGCCTATCAAAATCTGAAATATTATTGTATGATTCGTCATATTCCAAATGCTGATCAAGTCATTCGAGAAACGCTGGACTATGTAGGTTTGTCAGATACAGGTAAGAAAGTCTTTCGTGATTTCTCGCTAGGAATGAAACAAAGACTTGGTATTGCCATTGCCCTCCTATCCAAACCAGACTTCCTGATCCTAGATGAACCTATTAACGGTCTCGACCCAATAGGTATCAAAGAATTTCGACTAATGATTCAACGACTAAATCAAGAAAAAGGGATCACCATTCTCATCTCTAGCCATATCTTGTCAGAACTCTATCTCCTAGCCAATCGTTTTGGTATTTTAGATCAAGGCAAGATTATCCGTGAAATCAGCAAAGCTGAATTTGAAACACTAAGCGAGGATTACATTGTTCTTAAGACAGCTGACCAAGAGAAAGCTTGTCAAGTATTAAAAGAACAAATCCATCTCCAGTTCAAGGTTGTGAATCCAGAAAATGAAATCCATATCTTTGGTCAGGAACAAGATGTCAAACAGATTCTTAAGGAATTAACTTTGGCAGATGTTGCTATTGACGAGATTTACTATGCCCGTCAAAACCTAGAAGAATACTTCACTCAATTGGTCGAATAGGAGGAAAATCATGATACATACCATTCAAGCAGACTTTTACCGTCTTTTCCGTTCCAAAGGTTTTTGGATTACAGAATTCATTCTCTTTGCTCTCATGCTAATGGGTGCAAGTATAGGAGCTACTGGTCATCTGATGGCAATCCAGACAGAAGAACCAGAAATTCCAACCCATGGTTGGGACGGTGTACAAGCACTTATTAACGCTTCTAGTCAAGGTTCAAACCTCGTTTTTCTCTGTATCATCCTATCCTGCCTCGTTCTTGGAGTTGATTTAATCGGTAAACTCTATAAAAATAATTTAACAGTGGGTGTTTCTCGTACCGAGTTTTTCCTTGCCAAAGCCTTTGTATTGACTTGTATTGCACTTTTGCAAGTCATCATCTGTCTTGTGATTGCCTTTATTCCAGCAACTATCTTAAATGGATTTGGAACTATGCCTGATGGCTTTATTGGCAATCTACTGGTAACCATTTTCCTTCAATTCCTTTGCCTCCTTGCTTGGCTTTCCATTGTTTCCTTCATTCTCTATGTTAGTCATTCTTATCTTGCGGTATTTATTGGTTATTTGGTCAGCTCTATCTTACTTTCTATGCCAATGCTCATCTTCCCAAGTATCAAAATTTTGCCATATTTATCCTTGCGATTTACCTATGCTATGACTGCTAATAGTGAATCCATTTTCTATACACTTATAGTTACTTTAGCTGTTATTGTAATTTTTAATATAAGTGGACTGACAGTTTTCAAAAAGAAAAGTCTATAAAAAACTTCAAGCAGGTAGAGCCTGCTAACTCATGATAGAAAAAGAAGTTCACCTTGAAGTTTACCTTATAATAAAGATGAACAATACAAATCCGTTGTCTTTATAGTAGATTGAATCTAGAATTGCACAATATCGCTTCTAAAATATTTTTAGAAATTACTTTAAATTTCTTAATCAATTTGTTTAGATTCTATTTCAATCTACTATACTGTAGCTCTTCACAATACCTTAGATTGGGTGGTAGAAAAACATGTTACACATGTTTTTTTCAAATCATGACCACCCGTTTGACGGGTGGTTTGTCCCAGGGCTATAAGCCCAAATTACCAGCCAGCGCCTAAAGACGCTGGTTTTCACGTTGTTCAAACCTTATTGCTCTTGACTCGTCACTTGCCTCTTAAAGAGGCTTTAGTATTACTTACCACTATTCCTAAAGGGATCCTCATATTCTTTTACACTTAATTTATCTAGTGCTATATCATGCTTTACTCGTTCTCAAATTTTCATACTCGTGAAGAAATCATCCACTGGATAATTTCTTTAATCTTGAATATATTTCTTAATTGTAGCTTCATTGAGTCCCACCGTACTTACATAATAACCTTCCGCCCAGAAATGCCGATTCCCAAACTTGTACTTGAGATTGGCGTGTTTATCAAACATCATGAGTGCACTTTTTCCTTTTAAATAACCCATGAAACTCGAAACACTTATCCTCGGTGGAATACTTACTAACATATGTACATGGTCTGGCATTAAGTGACACTCGATAATTTCAACTCCTTTATAACTACACAAACGATGAAATATTTCGCCTAAACTACTTCTATATTGATTATAGATGACTTTTCGTCTATACTTAGGGTGAACACAATGTGATACTTACAGTGCCACTTTGTGTGCGATAAACTATGATCCTTTTGTGCCATATTTTTCTCCTTTCGCTTTACAATTGCCTTGAAGAGCTTTATTGTATCGCGTTTGGAGTTTTTTGGGTACAACCTTCGACGCGTACCTGCATAGCGGGTGGTTTTTTTGTCTCGCACCTAACGGAGCGAGACGGACTGAAAGTCACATAAGAAAAAAGAAAGGACGAAATTTGTCCTTTCTCGAGCTTAGCTTTTCTGCAACCCCTTACAGTTGAAAAAGAGCCTTCTTTTTATATCTCAGTCAATGGTGTTGCGGTATCTGGTGAGGTATCATATACCTTAAAGTCTACTCCTACACCTAGATCAGCTTGTGCTAGCTGATTCACCATGGTCATATGAGCTAGCTCCTTGATATTGTTCTCCTTAGATAAATGCCCAAGGTAGATTTTCTTAGTGCGGTTTCCCAAGGTACGAATCATAGCTTCGGCACCGTCCTCGTTAGAAAGGTGACCTAGATCCGATAGGATTCGTTGTTTAAGTCGCCAAGCGTAAGAACCTGCTCGCAAAATCTCTACATCATGGTTGGACTCGATAAGATATCCATCCGCATTTTCGACAATTCCTGCCATACGGTCACTCACATAACCTGTATCAGTCAGCATGACAAAACTCTTGTCATCCTTCATAAAGCGATAGAACTGCGGAGCAACCGCATCATGGCTAACCCCAAAACTCTCAATATCAATATCTCCAAAGGTTTTGGTTTTGCCCATTTCAAAGATATGCTTTTGTGAAGAATCTACCTTGCCAAGATACTTGCTATTTTCCATAGCCTGCCAGGTCTTTTCATTGGCATACAAATCCATACCATACTTGCGAGCCAAAACACCCACTCCGTGGATATGGTCTGAATGCTCATGTGTAATCAAGATGGCATCCAAGTCTTCTGGTTTGCGATTAATTTCAGCAAGTAGGCTAGTAATCTTTTTACCAGACAAGCCTGCATCCACTAAAAGCTTCTTTTTCGGGGTTTCCAGATAAAAGGAATTTCCACTGGAACCCGACGCTAAAATACTGTATTTAAAGCCTGTTTCACTCATTCTAGTCTTCTACTTCGTCCTCCCATACTTCTTCTTTCACTGCATCCTTATCATAAGGGAGCACAATGGTGAAGGTTGATCCCTTACCGTATTCACTCTTGGCCCAAATAAAGCCCTTATGTTGTTTGATAATTTCTTTAGCAATTGCTAGTCCTAGACCCGTACCACCTTGGGCACGACTTCTGGCACGATCCACACGATAAAAACGGTCAAAGATACGTGGTAAATCTTGCTTTGGAATCCCCAATCCCTGGTCAGAAATAGACAAAATCATCTGATCATCAGTCGTCTTCATGGTCACTGTGATTTTCCCGCCATCAGGCGAATACTTGATGGCATTGTTAAGAATATTGTCAATCACCTGTGTCATCTTGTCAGTATCAATTTCAATCCAGACAGAGGTAATTGGATAATCTCTCACCAATTCATATTTTTTCTCTCCATCTGGTCCTCTCATTTTATCAAAACGATTAAGAATAAAAGTAATAAAGGCAGTGAAGTTAATCATTTCCACATCTAGGTGACTAGTCGCATTATCAATCCTAGAAAGATGAAGGAGATCCGTCACCATTCGCATCATACGGTTGGTTTCATCTAGAGATACCTTGATAAAGTCTGGTGCGATAGGTTCTGTCAGAGCCCCTTCATCCAAGGCTTCAAGATAGGATTTTACGCTAGTCAGAGGCGTCCGTAGCTCATGACTAACGTTGGAAACAAAAAGTCTCCGTTCGCGCTCTTCCTTCTCCTGCTCTGTCGTATCGTGCAAAACAGCAACCAAACCTGAGATAAAGCCAGACTCACGACGCACCAAAGCAAAGCGTACACGAAGGCTCAGATACTCACCATTGGCATCCTGAGAATCAATCATTAGCTCAGGAACTTGGGTAATCAAATCACGAAGTTCATACTCATCTTCAATCTTAAGCAATTCTAGAATACTTTTATTGAGAACTTCTTCTTTCTGAACGCCTAGCTGTTTCTTAGCCATGTCATTAATCATGGTAATCTTGCCACGACGATTGGTCGCAAGAACTCCGTCTGTCATGTAAGAGAGGATACTGTGCAATCGTTTACTCTCTTGTTCCAGATTTTCTTGGGTCAAACGGATTACTTCTGATAAATCATTGAGATTATTGGTAATATTAGTGATTTCAGAGCTTCCCTGCATATCCAATACCTGAGAATAATCTCCTGCAATCAGGTCCTTTACCTTTTGATTGATTTTCTTCAACCGAATATTATCCCGACGATTTTCTAGTAAAAGCAAGGTCACCACTAAAATAAAGCCAAGTAGAATGAGGACAAAGATAAAATCACTAGTTAAAACTGTGTCTTTAATTAGTTTAATCATTATTTCTCATATAATAACCGACACCGCGACGTGTTAGAATATACTCAGGACGGCTTGGTGTGTCTTCAATCTTCTCACGCAAACGTCTAATAGTTACGTCGACTGTTCGAACATCTCCGAAATAATCGTAACCCCAGACCGTTTCAAGCAAGTGTTCACGTGTAATCACTTGACCGATATGAGAAGCCAAGTGGTACAAGAGTTCAAATTCACGGTGGGTTAAGTCTAGTTCTTCACCGTATTTCTTAGCAACATAGGCATCTGGAACAATTTCTAAATCTCCAATTTGGATAGGCTGAGGTTTGCTGTCTCCTTCCTGCTCATCTACTGGCATAGGCTGAGAACGACGCAGAAGTGCTTTAACACGCGCCTGCAACTCACGATTCGAGAAGGGTTTTGTCACATAGTCATCCGCCCCAAGCTCTAAACCGATAACCTTGTCAAATTCGCTATCCTTAGCTGAAAGCATGATAATAGGCACACTACTGGTCTTGCGAATAGTCTTCGCAACTTCTAAGCCATCAATTTCTGGAAGCATCAAATCCAGAATAATAATATCTGGCTGCTCTGCTTCAAATTGCTCTAGCGCTTCACGACCGTTAAAAGCAGTTACAACTTCGTAACCTTCCTTGGTCATATTAAACTTGATAATATCCGAGATTGGTTTTTCATCATCTACAATTAATATTTTTTTCATATGTTCACCTTTTTCTCTACTATTATACCAAAAAAATAACAAGAAGACACAATAGCTAGTCTTTGCTACTGTCTATATTGGCTTTTGCATAAGCCTGCCAGATTTTTTGTTGGGGTTTGGCAAGTGGATAATTCTTAAACTCTTCTGGTGAAAGCCAGCGAACTTCCCTATCTGAAAAGTCATGGAAGTCACTTACCTGACCTGCTACAATTTGAACATGCCACTTGCGATGACTAAATACATGCTTGACAGTCTCAAAATAAACATCAAGCCAATCAACTTCTAAGTCATAGTCCTGCTGGAAACTCTCTTCTGGACTTGGACCAAAGTTCACGTTTTCTTCCGCAACCTGATGAAAGAGGTCAAACTGTTCTTCTTGCGAAAAGTTATCAACTTCTATCAAGGGGAAATGCCAAAAACCTGCCAATAGCTTTTCACTTTCATTTTTTTCAAGTAAAAATTGCCCCTGAGTATTTTTGACCACCAAGGCTTTAAGATAAATAGGAACAGGCTTTTTCTTTGGAGCCTTAATTGGATAACGGTCCATGCTTCCATTCTGATATGCCGCACTAAAATCCTTCACTGGACTCTCTTCTGGCCTAGGATTTACAGGAGCCTCAATATCAGATCCTAAGTCCATCAAGGCTTGATTAAAGTCACCTGGCCGTTCTGGGTCAATCAGAATTTCCATCATTGCCTGAAAAATTTTGCGATTACTTGGAATCCCAATATCGTGATTAACTTCAAATAGACGCGCCAAGACCCGCATGACATTACCATCTACAGCTGGCTCAGGCAAGTTAAAAGCAATACTGGAAATGGCTCCTGCTGTGTAAGGTCCAATTCCTTTCAGGCTGGAAATTCCTTCATAGGTGTTTGGAAATTGACCACCAAAATCAGCCATAATCTGCTGGGCCGCAGCCTGCATATTACGAACTCGAGAATAATAGCCCAAACCTTCCCAAGCCTTCAACAAACCTTCTTCAGGCGCAGCTGCCAAACTTTCCACGGTCGGAAACCATTCCAAGAATCGTTTATAATAGGGAATAACCGTATCCACCCTGGTCTGCTGGAGCATGATTTCAGACACCCAGATATGATAAGGATTTTTACTTCTGCGCCACGGTAAATCTCTTTTGTTTTCATCATACCAACTAAGAAGTTTCTCACGGAAAGAAATGATCTTTTCCTCCGACCACATGACGATACCGTATTCTTTCAAATCTAACATATCTCTAGTATAACACAGAAGATTTCACCTGTCTTTTTATCTGATTTATAATATTTTCAATAGATAGTATATGATTTTTCTTTCTACTTAAATATTTGATATGATTACAACTGAAAATCAATAAAATATCATAGAATGCGATTATCCACCTTCAGGGTTTGATTTTGAGACAAATAAACCATAAAGACTCATCTCTCTTATAAAACAATGAAAATGCAGGTTGATATCATCCTAAAACAAGTGAAAAAATGAAAAATAAAAGCCTATTGACCAAGCTAGAAAGCTTGATACAATAGGCTTTTTAAAGGCTAATTATTTAACAGCGTCTTTAAGAGCTTTACCAGCTTTGAATGCTGGTACTTTAGAAGCTGCAATTGTGATTTCTTTACCAGTTTGTGGGTTGCGACCTTTACGTGCAGCACGCTCACGAACTTCAAAGTTACCAAAACCGATCAATTGAACTTTTTCACCAGCTGCAAGGTAGTCAGCTACTGCTGCAAATACAGCTTCAACTGCTGCTGCTGAGTCTTTCTTAGTCAATTCTGTAGCTTCTGCTACTTTAGCGATCAAATCTTGTTTGTTTGCCATGTTAACGATTCCTCCAAATTAATTTCTAATTAACAAATATAATCATATCCTAAAATTCCTTATAGGTCAAGTTAAAAACGCTGTTTATTCGCATTTTCTTTATTTTTTTAGGAATGGTAACGTACCAAAATAGCCCATGCATTCTCGCCTGTATGAGTCTGAATAATAGAACCTGTTTCTAAAACAGAAATTGGCTTTTCAACATAAGCTTGTAAGCTTTCTTTCATCTCTTTTGCCCAATCAGCACTACCAGAATATGAAATTCCAATCTCTGCTACAGAACGTTCAGAGAGAGATGCTGTCAACTCATCCAACCATTTTTTAAAAGTTTTAGCTCCACGACCTTTAACAATTGGCTGCAATTCATGGTCCTTCATCTGCATGACAACACGGATATTGAGAAGTGAACTCAACAATCCGGTTACACGGCCAATTCGTCCACCTTTGACAAGATTTTCCAAAGTTGAAACGCCAATATAAAGTTCTGTGTGGTTTTTAACCTCTTCTACATGAGATAAAATGGTCTCCATGTCTTTGCCTTCTTGAGCTAATCTCGCAGCCTCAACAACTTGGAATTTCAAGGCTTGATCTGTAAAAGAGCTATCAAGAACAGTCACATCTGCAGTAGATAGGCTAGCACCTTGACGCGCTGCTTCTACAGTACCAGAAAGGGCATGGGACATATGAATAGCAAGAATCTGGCTACCATCTTTGCATAGGTCTTCAAACACTTCAGCAAAGACACCTACAGGTGGCTGACTTGTTTTCGGAAGATTCTTAGCTTCTTGCATCAACTGAAGAAATTTACCTTCTTCTTTCAAATCCGCATCAGAATAAACAACATTATCAATCATTACAGATAATGGAACAATTGTTATATCTAATTGTTTTACTAGTTCTGGTTCAATAGTAACAGATGAATCGGTTACAATCTTAATTTTTGTCATAGTATCAATCTTTCTATTTTAGGATTCAGATTGGTTTTCTCACATCTAATTATATCAAAAAAAGATTAAAAATCCTAATGGAGTCATTCAAATTTTCCTTAAAAATTTGATATAATCTACTTATAAGAAAAGAGGTTCCTATGATTAAAAAAATTTATCCCGTTTTAACCATTTTACTAGGTGCTGCCATTTATGCTTTTGGGCTAACTTATTTTGTAGTTCCTCATCACCTCTTTGAAGGAGGAGCGACAGGTATTACCCTCATCACCTTTTATCTTTTTAAAATCCCTGTTTCCCTCATGAACCTGCTGATTAACATTCCCCTTTTTATCCTAGCTTGGAAAATATTTGGAGCAAAATCCCTCTATTCTAGTTTGCTTGGAACCTTAGCTTTGTCCGCCTGGTTGGCTTTTTTTGAGCGTATTCCCCTTCATATTGATCTTCAAGGTGATTTACTGATTACTGCACTTATAGCGGGAATTCTATTGGGAATTGGCCTTGGAATTATCTTTAATGCTGGTGGTACAACTGGCGGAACTGATATTGTAGCTCGTATTATCAACAAATACACTCATATATCCATGGGGAAGCTGCTCTTTATCTTAGATTTTTGTATTCTTATGCTCATTCTCCTGATCTTCAAGGATTTGAGATTGGTTTCTTACACGCTCTTATTTGATTTTATCGTTTCTCGTGTTATTGACTTGATTGGTGAAGGAGGATATGCAGGTAAAGGCTTCATGATTATCACAAAACGTCCTGATCAACTTGCTAAGGCGATTAATGATGACCTAGGAAGAGGTGTTACTTTTATTTCCGGTCAAGGCTACTATAGTCAAAAAGATTTGAAGATTATCTACTGTATTGTCGGTAGAAATGAGATTGTGAAAATGAAGGAAATGATTCATCGAATTGACCCTCAAGCCTTTATCACGATCACAGAAGCCCATGAAATCCTTGGAGAAGGCTTCACCTTTGAAAAAGAATAAAAAGAGGTAGTGTAGTGACCTCAAAAGTTAGACTAAATCATCTATCTTTTGGGTTACAGACAACCTCTTTTTTAATTACTCAAACTCTTAAGACCAATTGCGAGCTACTTCTTCATCTGCCTTTAACTGATCCACTAATTGATCAACTGAGTCAAATTTGGTCATATCTCGAATGCGATCAAGCCAATAAACCATGACTGTTTCACCATAAATATCTTGATTAAAATCAAAAATATTGACTTCAAAACGTGCTTCTTCTCCATCAAAGGTCACATTTTTCCCGACACTAGCCATAGCACGATATTTCTGTCTTTGAATCTCAACATCAACCACGTAAACGCCATCTGCCGGCATATAAGTACGGTCTAAAAGCACCAAATTCGCTGTTGGATAACCAATCGTGCGACCTCGAGCATTGCCATGAACCACCATCCCTCTTGATGGAAGCGGCGCCCCCAAAAGTTCTCCTGCTTCTTTCACATTTCCGTCTAAAATAGCTTGCCGGATACGTGTTGAACTAATCTTTCCTTTCTCATCTTCTACAGGTGGGACAATAATAACTTCTCCATCAAAGTAATCCTTTAAGTTCTCTGCCGTTTTTTTGTCAGAGCCAAATGTATAATCAAAACCTGCAACAATAATTTTAGCATTCATAGCCTTGATATAGGTTGCAAAAAATTCTTCTGCCGTGAGACTAGCAAATTGACTACTAAAATCAAGAAGATATAATTCTTCTACACCTTCGCGCTTTAATTTTCTTTCACGTTCAGCAGGATTCAAAATATGTAAAAACAAATCCGGATGATAAGGCTCTAAAGCAATCTTTGGAGATTCATTAAAGGTCATAACTACGATAGGTAATAAATCCTTTCTCGCAGCCTTATTGGCAACACGAAATAATTCTTGATGCCCCTTATGTATACCATCAAAATAGCCCAGAACTACAACTGAATCAGATGGTGTGCCAATATCTTTATGGTTTTTTATAGGAATAGTAATAATCATAAAATAATTATATCATAGTGATAGCTATTTCTGGAACAGAAAATATGAAATGTCGTTTTTTTAACCTGAAATAACCATTTTTGCAAAATGCAGCACCGTGCAAACATATATTGACTCTGATATACTAGAATTACAAAAAAGAGGAACGATTGACAACATAAGCCATTCCTAATTTATTCTTATAGCATCACAATTTAGAGTCATTCTTGAGTGAAGAACTGATAGTTGAATAGCCTGCACTAATATCGTAAAAACCAGCGTTTTTTGACGCTGGCTTTTTAACTGTGAAAATTCTTTCTCAACTAGATTGCTTCTGTAACAAAACTACGGCTTTCCAATACTTTGAGCATGGCATTAGCTGTATCTAGGGCTGTGAAGAGGGGCACTCCGTGTTCAATGGCTGAACGGCGAATCTGCTCACCATCTTCATCAGCAGTTCGTTTTGTTCCTACTGTGTTAATAATAGCTTGAATTCTTCCTTTGCGAACAAAGCTTGGAATATCCTTATCGTCATCACCAATCTTACCAACAGGTTGGGCTTGCAATCCATGACTGGCAAAGAAGGTTGCTGTTCCTTCTGTCGCAAGGATTCCATATCCAATATTTTGGAAACGACGAGCCAAGTCCAAGGCTTCTTCTTTGGCATCATCAGCGATGGTAAATACAACGTTACCAAAGGTTGGCAAGTGTAAGTAAGAAGCTTCAAAAGCTTTATAGAGAGCTTTTTCCAAAGTCGTATCAGAACCCATAACTTCACCTGTGGACTTCATTTCAGGACCAAGTAAGCTGTCTACCTTAGCTAGTTTCGTGAAGGAGAAGACAGGTGCCTTGATATGAACGCGAGTGCTTTCAGGGTAAAGTCCATCTTGGTAGCCAAGTTCTGATAAACTTTGCCCAAGAATAAGCTTGGTCGCTACTTGAGCCATAGGGATATTGGTCACCTTAGAAAGGAATGGAACCGTACGGCTAGCACGTGGATTGACCTCAATAACATAGACTTTTTCATCCTTGATAACAAACTGGATATTCATCATTCCAAGGCAGTTAAGACCAATTGCTAGGCGTTTAGTGTAGTCAGCGATGGTTTCTTGCACCTTTTGCGACAAGGTTTGTGGTGGGTAAACGGCCATTGAGTCACCTGAGTGGACACCAGCACGTTCGATATGTTCCATGATACCAGGGATAAGGACATTTTCACCGTCTGAAATGGCATCAACCTCGCACTCTTGCCCAACGATGTAAGAGTCAACAAGAACTGGGTGGTCTGGACTAGCCTTAACCGCAGTTCGCATGTAAGAACGGAGGTCTTCTTCGTTTTCAACGATTTCCATAGCTCGTCCACCAAGTACATAAGATGGGCGGACAAGAACTGGGAAACCAATCTTGCGAGCTGCAAGCACTGCTTCTTCTTCATTGGTAGCCGTTTGTCCTGGTGGCTGTGGAATATCCAGGTCTTTTAGAGCTTGCTCGAAGAGGTCACGGTCTTCGGCACGGTCTAGGTCAGCAACCTGTGTACCAAGGATGGTCACACCTGCTTTTGCCAATGGCTCCGCAAGGTTGATGGCTGTTTGACCACCGAACTGAACGATAACCCCTTTTGGTTGTTCCAAGTCAATGACATTCATAACATCTTCGAAAGTCAACGGTTCAAAGTAGAGCTTGTCAGATACCGAGAAGTCTGTAGAAACGGTCTCTGGGTTTGAGTTCATGATGATAGCTTCGTATCCAGCAGCCTGGATAGCCTTAACCGAGTGAACAGTTGCGTAGTCAAACTCAACCCCTTGCCCGATACGAATTGGACCAGAACCTAGAACAAGTACAGATTCTTTATCAGATTTGATAGATTCATTTTCCCAACCATAGGTTGAATAGAAATATGGTGTTTCAGAGTCAAACTCCGCCGCGCAGGTATCAACCATCTTGTAGACTGGGACAATCTTGTTTTCCAAACGAAGCTGACGAACTTGGTCTGCAGTCGTTTCCCAAAGTTCAGCAATCTTACGGTCTGAGAAGCCATTAAGTTTAGCTGTTTTCAAGACTTCTAGATCTTGTGGATGGGCACCCAATTCTTGCTCAATTTCAAAGATATGCAAGAGTTTATCAAGATAGAAGATATCAATTTTTGTAAGCTCTGCAATTTCTTCTGGTGTGTAGCCACGGCGAATGGCTTCTGATACGTAGAAGAGACGGTCATCCTGTGCCTTTACAACCTTTTCAATCAAGTCATCATCTGAAACACTGGCAAGTTCTGGAATCTCGTTATGATGAACACCGATTTCAAGTGAGCGACAGGCCTTAAGAAGTGATTCTTCGATGTTTCGACCAATCGCCATGACTTCTCCTGTCGCCTTCATCTGTGTTCCAAGACGACGTTCACCCTTTTCAAACTTGTCAAATGGAAAACGGGGAATCTTGGCAACTACGTAGTCAAGGGCTGGCTCAAACATGGCATAGGTTGAACCTGTAACTGGGTTGATCACCTCATCCAAGGTCAAGCCAACTGCAATCTTGGCAGCCAACTTGGCAATTGGATAACCTGTCGCTTTAGAGGCAAGGGCTGATGAACGCGATACACGAGGGTTTACTTCGATAACATAATACTTAAAGCTATGTGGGTCAAGGGCCAACTGAACGTTACATCCACCTTCAATTTTGAGGGCACGAATAATGCTCAAGCTTGCGTCACGAAGCATTTGGTTTTCATAGTCTGACATGGTTTGCGCAGGGGCAAATACAATGGAATCCCCTGTGTGAATCCCAACTGGGTCAAAGTTTTCCATGTTGCAAACAACCAAAGCATTGTCAGCTGAGTCACGCATCACTTCGTACTCGATTTCCTTGAAACCTGCGATTGAACGCTCAATCAAACATTGGGTAACAGGTGACAATTTCAAACCATTTTCAGCGATTTCACGCAATTCTTCCTCGTTGGCACACATACCACCACCAGTACCACCAAGTGTAAAGGCTGGACGAACGATAACTGGGTAACCAATTGTCGCTGCAAAGGCAACTGCTTCTTCGACTGTGTTGACAATTTCAGATTCTGGAATTGGTTGGTTGAGCTCTTCCATCAATTGTTTAAAGAGGTCACGGTCCTCGGCTTGGTCAATGGCAGATAATTTAGTTCCCAGAAGCTCAACACCAAGCTCATCAAGGATACCATTTTTAGATAATTCCATGGCCATATTGAGCCCTGTTTGACCACCAAGGGTTGGAAGCAAGGCATCTGGGCGCTCCTTACGAAGAATACGTGTCACAAACTCAAGTGTAATCGGTTCGATGTAAACCTTATCAGCAATCTCCTTGTCCGTCATGATAGTTGCAGGGTTTGAGTTAACCAAGACAACTTCATAACCTTCCTCTTTCAAAGACAAGCAAGCCTGGGTCCCAGCGTAGTCAAACTCTGCAGCCTGACCAATAATAATTGGACCAGAACCAATCACCATAATTTTTTGAATATCAGTACGTTTAGGCATATATAAGATATTAAGGGCGTCAAGCGGACAAAGCTAAAATAGGAGTTATGACGAAGAACTATCAGTTCTAGGAATAACTATCTTTTTAGCACCGTCCGTAGCCCGTATTCAGTTCAGCAAATACGGAGCACCCTTCTCCTTTCTATTCGGCAACTCTCGGGTCGACATTAAATAAGATACAAAGGACAAATAGAAAACGATTGAATTTTAGGAAACCAAGGAAGGATTGACAATCCAAATTGGTTTCTCTAAATTCCGAGCTTTCCGTCCGTGTTCAGTTACATAAATTCTCCGACGAGCTTTTACTCGTTCTTAGTTTGATTGTTTAAATGCTTCCATCATCTCGATAAACTCGTCAAATAGGTAGCTTGCGTCGTGTGGACCAGGGGCTGCGTCTGGGTGGTATTGAACAGAGAAAGCAGGTTGGTATCTGTGACGCACACCTTCAACTGACTTGTCATTGATTTCTTCGTGGGTAATGATCAAGTGCTCTGGTAAATCCTCACGGCTAACTGCATAACCATGGTTCTGACTAGTAAAGTCCACACGGCCTGTAGCAATTTCACGTACTGCATGGTTAAAGCCACGGTGACCAAATTTCATCTTGTAGGTCTTAGCACCGTTTGCCATAGCGAAAAGTTGGTGCCCCATACAAATACCAAAGATTGGAATTTTCCCTTGCACACCGCGAATCATGTCGAGTGCTTGTGGAACGTCTTCTGGGTTACCTGGCCCATTTGACAACATAACTCCGTCAGGATTAAGATGAAGAATTTCTTCTGCCGTTGTCGTGTATGGAACCACGGTCACATTACAGTTGCGCTTCGAAAGTTCACGTAGGATTGAGTGCTTGAGGCCAAAGTCCACTAACACCACGCTCAAACCAACTCCTGGAGCTGGATAGGATGTTTTAGTAGAAACCTGCTTAATATTGTCTGTCGGTAATACCGTTGCCTGGAGCTGGTCAGTCACATGATCCATGCTATCTCCAACATGGGTCAGAGTTGCACGCATAGTACCATGCTTACGGATAATCTTGGTAAGGGCACGCGTATCAATCCCTGAAATACCAGGAATTTTCTTGGCTTTCAAAAATTCATCCAAGGTCATTTGATTTCGCCAGTTGCTTGCTCTACGTGCTTCTTCGAAAACAACAACCCCCTTACAAGTAGGAATAATGGATTCATAGTCATCACGGTTAATTCCATAATTTCCTACCAAAGGATAAGTAAAGGTCAAGATTTGTCCATTGTAAGACTGGTCTGTAATGGATTCTTGGTATCCGGTCATTCCTGTATTAAAGACGATTTCGCCTGTTACATCAATATCTGCTCCGAAGGCCTTGCCTTCAAAAACTGTGCCATCTTCTAATACTAGAAGTCTTTTTGTCATATTTTCACCTCTCGTGGACGCTCACTGGCGTCTTTTAACGTCTTGTGTTTTAGTTGGCGTTTCTACTCGCCAGTACGGATTCTAAGATTGCCATTCGAACAAAGACACCATTAGTCATTTGTTGGACAATCCGTGATTTTGGTGCTTCAACCAAGTGATCTGCAATTTCTACATCACGATTGACTGGAGCTGGGTGCATGAGGATTGCTGTTTCTTTCAAACGGTCATAACGTTCTTGAGTCAAGCCATGTTGGGCATGGTAGTCTTCTTTTGAAAAGACAGCTCCACTATCATGGCGTTCATGTTGCACACGGAGAAACATCATGACATCCACCTGATCAATAATTTCATCAATGGTTACAAACTGTCCATAGTCTGCAAACTCTTGACTTCTCCATTCCTCAGGTCCAGCAAAATAAAGTTCTGCACCTAAGCGTTTCAAAATCTGCATATTGGATTTGGCAACGCGTGAATGGTCCAAGTCACCTGCAATCGCAACCTTGAGACCCTTAAAGTGACCAAATTCCTCATAAATAGTCATCAAATCCAGCAAGCTTTGGCTAGGGTGTTGGCCCGAACCATCTCCACCATTGATGATGGAAGTCGTAATCGTCGGACTAGCAATCAACTCTCTGTAGTAATCAACCTCTGGGTGGCGAATCACACAGACGTCAACTCCTAAAGCAGACAGAGTCAGGATGGTATCATAAAGTGTCTCCCCTTTATTAACTGAACTAGTCTTCACATCAAAGTCAAGTCGTTCCAATCCCAATTTAATCTCTGCCACTTCAAAGGACTTATGCGTCCGTGTAGAATCCTCAAAAAAAAGATTGGAAACAATCGGATGGTCTTCATAAGGAAGCTGAGCTCCGTTTTTAAACTCAATTCCTCGCTTGATCAATTTCATCACTTGATCGACAGTGAGATCTTCCATGGACACCACATGGTTCAATGCTTGTTGATTTTCTGACATGGCTACTCCTTTAGCTTTCTAAGCTTCTTCAGTAATCAGAACTCTGTCTTGGCCATCAAGTTCTGCCATCTCCACGATGATTTCTTCAGAACGACTGGTTGGGATATTTTTTCCAACGTAATCTGGACGGATTGGCAATTCTCTATGTCCACGATCGACTAGAACTGCTAAACTCACGCGCGCAGGACGACCATGACCGACAATATTATCAATAGCAGCGCGAATGGTACGACCTGTATAAAGCACATCATCCACCAAGATAACTTCACGGTCTGTCACATCCACTGAAACCAAAGAGGTATCTTCTCCACTTTTAATATCATCACGGAAAGGTTTGGTATCCAATTCCACAACAGGAACTGAAAGATTTTCTAGTTGCTCCAAACGTTCTTGAATTCGGTGGGCGATAAAGACACCGCGAGTTTTAATACCAGCCAAGACGATCTTATTCAAATCTTTGTTACGTTCGATAATCTCATAGGTAATACGCGTAATCGCTCGTTTGACGGTCAATTCGTCTACAACTTCTTTTGTCTTCATGACAAACCTCCAAAAAGAAAAGTCTCCTTAAACAAGGAGACTTGAAATGTATAGCCAAGCGAGCCCTACTGCAAACAGTATAGACTTCACCCTTCTACTTTATCGCGCTCCTTGCCTGCCTCACGGGACAGGTTTAAAGGAATATTTAGTTATCAAATACTATAGCACAAAGTAGACCTAAAATCAAGCAAAAACTTTTGAGCCCCCATCTTATAAATTGCTAAAATCATATAACTGTGGGTACTGGTCACACTCTGGATTTTTAGGATGACAAATAGCTCTTCCAAAATAAATCATGGCCTGATGGGCAGCTAACCACTGCTCCGGTGGCAAGATATCCATGACCCGCTTTTCCACCTCAAGAGGTGTCGCTGATTTTTTGACGATATCGTGGTGTTTGCTAATACGCTCCACATGAGTATCCACTGCAAAAGCTGGAATCCCAAACCCCACACTCATAACAACATTGGCTGTCTTGCGACCAACACCTGCCAAACTCTCCAATTCCTCACGTGTCTGAGGGACTTGACCATCAAAATCGTCTAGTAACTGCTGGGCACATTTTTTAAGGAATTTAGCCTTGTTCCGATACAGGCCCAGGCGAGAAATGTGTGAAGCAATCTCACTCTCTGTCGCTACAGACATGGCTTGTGGCGTTGGAAAGGCAGCAAAGAGACCTGGTGTGGCCTTATTTACTGCTGCGTCTGTTGTCTGAGCTGACAACATGACCGCAACCAAGAGTTCAAAATGATTAGTGAAATCAAGACTGGGCTTGGCATCTGGAAACAGAGCAATGATTTCTTCTAGCACTTTTCGTGCTCGTTTTTTTGACAAAACCATTATTCGTCCCCATCAAATAGTCCTTGTAAGCCAGCAAAAGGACTGTTTTCTTCTTTCTTAACTGCTTGTTGAGCTTGGTATTCTTCCTCTGTCATGATTTGCCAGTCATTTCCTGACACAAATCCTTGACCAGCTTCTTCTTCAGCTGTCAAGACCTTGATAGGGATATTAAGCAGGATATTGTCTGACACGCTCTCAGCAAGGTTAAGTTCCCCATTTTCGATAGGCAAGACTAAATCATCATCTAGAACTTCTTGGTCCAACTGGTTAGTTGCGCCTTCCATAAAAACTTCCGTGACTGGATAAGATTCAACTAACTCAACTGGCTCCATACTGCGACTTGAAGCAAGAACAATGGTGTAAGACAACTGATAATCTAAGAAATACATACGGTCTTCGTACTGTACTTTCCCAACTGCAAGGATATCTTTTACATCTAAAATTTCTTGATTACGTGCACGCAGGTTTGCAGCTAGATCTAAAGTTTGTTCAAAATGCAAGCCTTCAGACTGCTTACGAATTTCTTGGATATTTAACTTCATATTTCCTCCATAAAGATTTACTCACTTGATTATACCATGAAAAGGCTACAAACCAGCACACTAAACTTTGTAATTAAAATTCATTTTTCAATATATTTACTATGCTATTTTTGTTTTTTAGTACTATAGGCAAGAATAGATCAGAGCAAGAAGGATGCTCACATGGAAGATAAAGAATTGATTGCTAATGCAACCCAACTCCTATCCGAGTTAAATAAAAGTTTCCAACGCTGTAAACAGGGTACGGCAGATGATATTCGACTGCAAGAGCTGCTAAACACCACTGTGCAAGAGAACAAAAAAGCGGAAAAATTGAACAACAGTATCTTAATCGACCTTTAGAAATTTTACCAACCTACCAGTCTTCTGATTGGATTAGGTAGCCTAAAACTAAACGATCAAGCACATACCGCTTGGCGCAACTATGACAAGTTCCATTACGAGCATGTCAAACACGTACTAACTCTTTATGGACCTGTTTTTGGATTTTAGAGCATAGAATTTCCAGTTTTCTGTTGACAAAATTTCCTTAAAGGTATAGGATAAAGATACTAATACTCGGAGGTAAGGGAGACATGAACAACTAAGTCTATCAAATAAAGAACCTTTATTTAGTAGATCTTGTTTTTGTCTCTTTTTGCATGCTCTTTTTGTACTAGATCTTCTGGTACTTTATCCTCTTTGAAAATCAAAAAACTAGAAAGCTAACCATCTGCTCCTCTTGGGTTGGATAGGAGTAGACTGGTCTAGTTTGACAGGATTTTCGACATGGATAATAGCGTTTCTGACAGTGACATTGGCTCTACTAGGTAAGGTAGAGCTTTTTGTTATGCACTATCAACATTCTAGAAAGGGCAATCATATGATAAAAATCAATCACCTGACCATCACACAAAACAAAGATTTACGAGACCTTGTAGCCGACTTAAGCATGACCATCCAAGACGGAGAAAAGGTAGCTATTATTGGAGAAGAAGGAAATGGCAAATCAACTTTGCTTAAAACTTTAATGGGGGACGCTTTGCCTGATTTCACTGTCAGGGGAGACATCCAGTCTGACCATCAGTCTCTGGCCTATATTCCTCAAAAACTCCCCGAGGAGCTAAAAAATAGGACTCTACACGACTACTTCTTTTTAGATTCTATTGATTTAGACTACAGTATCCTCTATCGTTTGGCTGAGGAATTGCATTTTGATAGCGATCGTTTCGCTAGCGACCAAAAGATTGGGAGCCTCTCAGGGGGCGAATCTTTGAAAATTCAGCTCATCCATGAGTTAGCCAAACCCTTTGAGATTCTATTTTTAGATGAACCTTCAAACGACTTAGACCTTGAGACGGTTGATTGGCTAAAAGGTCAGATTCGAAAGATTCGGCAAACCGTTATTTTCATTTCTCATGATGAGGATTTTCTTTCTGAAACGGCTGATACTATTGTCCACTTACGACTGGTCAAGCACCGGAAAAAAGCGGAAACACTAGTAGAACATTTAGATTATGATAGCTATAGCGACCAGAGAAAGGCTAATTTTATCAAACAAAGCCAGCAAGCTGCTAACGACAAAAGAGCCTACGATAAAACCATGGAAAAACATCGGCGAGTCAAGCAAAATGTAGAAACTGCGCTTCGAGCTACTAAAGACAGTACTGCCGGTCGCCTATTAGCTAAAAAGATGAAAAATGTTCTCTCTCAAGAAAAACGTATTGAAAAGGCAGCTCAGTCCATGACCAAAAAACCACTTGAAGAGGAAGAAATCAGACTTTTCTTCTCAGATATACAGCCATTACCTACTTCTAAAGTCTTAATCCAACTGGAAAAAGAAAATTTATCCATTGGCGAGCGAATTTTGGTGCAAGAACTACAATTAACTGTCCGTGGCCAAGAAAAAATTGGTATCATCGGCCCAAATGGTATTGGAAAATCAACTCTGTTAGCCAAGTTACAGCAACTTCTTAATGATAAAAAAGAGATTTCGCTTGGTTATATGCCTCAAGATTACCAGCAAAAACTACAATTGGATTTATCCCCAATAGCTTATCTCAGCAAAACTGGTGAAAAAGAGGAACTACAGAAAATCCAATCCCACTTAGCCAGTCTCAATTTCAGTTATCCAGAAATGCAGCATCAAATTCGCTCCTTATCTGGCGGGCAACAGGGAAAACTCCTGCTTTTAGATTTAGTCTTGCGCAAACCAAATTTTCTCCTGTTGGACGAACCCACACGAAACTTTTCTCCCACTTCTCAACCCCAAATCAGAAAACTCTTTGCAACCTATCCAGGCGGTATCATCACTGTTTCGCATGACCGTCGTTTCTTAAAAGAGGTCTGTACGAGTATCTATCGTTTGACAGAAAATGGTTTGGAAGTCGTTGATTTAGAAGATTTATACTCATGAGGATAATTATTTGCTTTGGAGCGCTATTTGAACATTATAATAGGTGATACATCTTATGTTCACAGTCAAGTCAATCATTTCTTGTAATCAACTCTAAATAGACGGATAAAAACTACTTCTAACTATCAAAAAACGAGCACCTCCTCAGTTGGAAATGCTCGTTTTCTTATGTTGCCATGGTTTATAATTACAATGAGAAATGGGAAACAGCCTTGAATGGCAAAATCTCCTAAATCTCCGACTACCAACTTTTTTACTCTACTGGTTTTTCTTGATTTCCAGTACTTGTTGGAGATTCTGTTGTTTCCTTTTCTGAAGTTGATTCAGCAGGTTTAGAATCTGTTGCGTTGCTCGGTTTGTTTTCGTCGCTGGCAGTTTCACTGTTAGATTCCGCAGCTGCTGATGTTTCAGTTTCGGGACTTGTCTTATCACCATTTGCTTCAGCATTTGCTGCTGGAGTTGCTTCTTCAGTTACGCTTGATTTTGACTTGATTTCTTGATTCAAGACCAGAATAGCTTTTGTCAATTCAAGTAAAGCGGCTTTGTCCTTACTCTTGGCAGAAAGTTGATCTAGTAAAGCATCTACCTTATCAAAGTCCTCATCAGAACCCTTATTGTTTTCTAAGTAAGCGTGAAGCGACATGAGGATATCGTAGAGTTTTTGATAGAGTACAAGTGTCTGAGGATCTTGCTCAGTATTTTCTTTCTCTTGTTGAAGGGCACTAGCGATACGAGTCAAGACATCTTTCACCTGGCTGTTTACTTCATCCAAGTCTGCATCAGCCTTGTTTGTGGCAGCTTTGAGATTTTCTACTTCTTCTGCCAAAGATTGTCTGATACCTTCTTCTTGAATTTGTTCCAAGAGTTGAGTTGCCTTGCTCAAAAGACTTTCTACTTGCTCCTTGCTAACATGATTGACATGTTCTTCAGGCATAAAGTCTCCATACAATTCTTTCAAGAAGCCATAAATGGCTGTCTTGGCAGTTTGATTATCAACTTTTTCAGTATCTAGAACTGTCTTAGTCGATTTAGCAGTAGTTGGTTGAGCTTTCAAAGCTTCTTCTACTTCTTGTTTTGCCTGATAGATACTTGGGAATAATTTGTTCAATTCTGCTGCCTTAAGGAAGGATTGAGATTGATACAAGGTCCAAGTCAACTGAGCTACTTTGTTTCGAAGTTCATCACTCAAACGACCGTCATTTACGTGTTCGTAGAAATACTTGATGTATTCTACAGTTGTAACACCTGTTCGATCATTAAAGTCTTGAAGAGCTCGAAGTTGTGATTCAACTGCTGCTAAAGCAGCCTCATCTTTTGCCAATTTAGCTTCTTGGAGTCGAACGAGAAGATCTTTCTTAGGAAGCCCATAAGAATCTGTATCCAGTGTATTTATTTTATCAATCAAGGCTTGATATTTCTTATCTAGAGCGCTTGTTTTAACAGGCTTGACACTTTCATCAATATGAATATATTGCTTATCAAAGAGATCCAGTGTTGCAAGATAACCTACTGTAGAGTTAGTTGCCAGTTTCTTCATGTTTTCAGTAAACTGACCTAAAGCTAACTCAATCTGTCTTTGTTCGATAGGCTTGTCTTTATAGATGTTTCTGCTTTCAGCTAGAAGTTGGTCTACTTTTGCCAAAACTACCTTCTCATCAAAAGCTCCAGGTTGGTAGTTGGATTGTAGAGCTGGAATCTTGTTTTTCAAAGCCACTTCAAAGCCCTTAGTTTGAACCTTGATGTAGTGATTATGGTCGCCATGAGGAATCACAAAACTACCATTTTCTACCTGCAAGCTATAAGGAGACACACCATCTCGCAAAGCAGTGGTATAAAGTTCATTTAGGAAATCAAGTTCTGGATTTCCAGTTTGAAGAGGAATACGAACGTGTTCTTTACGAACAGCATATGGATGGATATGAGTTGGATCGTAGGCTTGGTCTGGATTTCCAAAAACAAAGAATCCGTTTGAAATTCTAATAGCTTCAAGTGGAACGCCATAGGTCTTAGAAATGTAAGCAATCTTTTCTTCATCGCTAGCATCTCTTGAGAAAGACTCTACCGTTTTAGCAAGAGGTTTTACAGGCTCTGCATCATGATGTGTTTTTAAATGGTCTTGTGCATCCTTAATTTGATCAGCTGTCAAATCCTTCTTGAAGAAGTAATGATTGTGGTCACCATGACTCATGACAAATCCTTGCTCATCCTCACTGATGACACGATCGGCATCAAATCCATGATCATGGCCTTCATCATGATGGTGTCCATTATTATCTTCGTCGTGATCGCCATCATGTGCTGGTGTTGTTGTATTTGCCACTTTCAAGTGGTCTTGCGCTGCCTTAATTTGGTCTGCTGTTAAGTCTTTCTTAAAGAAGTAATGATTATGATCACCGTGACTCATGATAAATCCTGCTTCATCTTCAGCAATAATACGATTGGCATCAAATCCATGTCCACCTTCTTCATGTTCCTCATGTGAAGTTCCTGGATTGATTGGAAGAGATGGCGAAGGTGTTGTTAGACCATTATTTGGAAGAGTCGGTTGACCAATTTGATTCGCCTTAAGGATGTAATGGAAATGATCACCATGTCTGACGATATAAGCTGTAGCCGTTTCTTCAACGATATCTTTTGGATTAAAAATATAACCATCAGATGCTGAAGAGAGTTCCTTACTTGTCGTTGAAGAAGAAGGATTGCTTGAAAGACTTCCTAGACTAGACGCTACTTTATTAGGTTTTTCATTTGTAGAGACCGTAGAGCCAGTTCCACCTATAGGCACCATTCTAGCAATCTTTTCTTCTAAAGGAGAGAGCTTGCTGTAAGGAATAAAATGATAATGGTTTCCATGCGGAATCGCAACTCCATTTGGTGTACGACTGACAATCTTAGCAGGGTCAAAGACTAAGCCATCTGATTCACTGTAACGTTGGTTGCTAGGTAAATCATAGAGTTCTTTCAATAGACTTTGGAGATTTTCAACTTTGCTTTCTGGCTTGCTAGTTGATTCTTTCTCTATAGCTTGATTAGTATTGTCACTAGCTGTTGAAGAATAGCTTAACTGGCTCGGTTGCGTATTTTTACCAGTCAGATGAGCTTTAGCTGCTGCTAATTCACTAGCAGATAAATCACTTTTTGGAATGTAGTGATAGTGACCTCCATGAGGAACGATATAAGCATCACCAGTATCTTCAATAATGTCAGCTGGATTAAAGACATAACCATCATCTGTTGTATAGCGTCCCTGAGACCTTGCTACAGCAACATCAGAGCTGACCGTCTCATTATCTTTGACATGTTCTTGTTTTTGACGGTTGATTTCATCTTTGGTTCGAACATTATCAGCATGAGCTGCATCTTTCAAATAGACATAATATTTTCCATCGACCTTGATGATATAGCCACCCTTGACCTCATTGACAATATCTCCATCCTTAAGTTGATAGTTTGGATCCTTCATCAAAAGTTCTTCACTAAAGAGGGCATCATAAGGAACTTTTCCGTTATAGTAATGGTAGTGATCACCGTGTGATGTAACATAACCCTGATCTGAAATCTTGATAACAATTTGCTCAGCCTGAATTCCTTCTTTTTGGCTAACCTGATCTGGTGTCAGGTTTTCACTTTTCTGACTTGACTGACTACCATCCACATAAGAGACACGATTATTGTCCTTATTTTCCTGTGAGCGATGCTGGTTCAGTGCATAGGCACATAGACTCAAGGATATGATAACAGCAGATCCAGCTGCTATATATTTTTTACTGAATTTCATAAATCCCTCATTTCAATAAATGATGAAGCTTTTTTAACTTCTTTTGCTTGGTTAAACAGTTTTTTCTAAACTGGTTATTTAACCAATTAATTAACCAGTAAATAGTTTACCTTTTTTAAGCTTATCTGTCAAGATTTTTATAACATTTTAAAAAATAAAAGCCAGTATTGCTACTGACTCTTACATCATTTTGATTTAATAAGATAAACTTATGCTTCTGGTTTCGTCGTTACTGACTCACTACCTTTTTAACAAAGCAAGTAATTTTTCTGCTTCTGCCATGATACCATTATTATCCATGGTTTGCAGGCTCAAGTTATTTCGTAAACCAGCTAGGCTCTCTGTCACATTGTCTTTCAAACTAGCATCCCTTACTTTAGCAAGTAGAGCTTCTACTTCTTTGAGTTTGGCTTCTACTTTTTCGGTTTCTACTTGAGGTACTTCAGCTTCGTCTGTTTTATCTTTAGATACTTCTTCTGTCTCGTCTTCATCAGTGCTCGGTTTATAAAGATTATCTACTGAAGGAGTTGAACCTGTATGATTCTCTTTCTCATCAGATTCAGGGCGAGTTGGCTCACTTACTTCATCAGGTTTACTGTCTCCTACTTTATTTTTACGAACATGGTCGCTGGCATTTCCCCAACCATTATCTGAGTGAGGACGTTCTTCAGGATGTTCAACATAATATTTTACAGTCGCAAAGAGATCCTCAAGGCTATAACCCTTAGGTGCTTCATAGAGTCCTTCGTCAAACCAACCAAATTTAATGTTATGGTAATGGTCGTAATGAGGTATAATTAAGCTACCATTTTTAACTTCAACAGTATGTTGTAGATTGTAAGGAATATGATCAAGTGGGACCTTCTTAGCTGCTTTCACTTTATTATAGATTGCTTCTACTCCTTTAACCTCAGTATTTCCTGAACCCTGATTCTCTGTTGAAGGAGGTGTCAAACCTTTCTCTTTAGCATAAGCCTGAGCTGCCACTCTTTCAGTTTCAGACAAGCTCTCTTTCTTAATCCAGTGACTATGGCTCATATGTGGAGTTACATAAGCATCTCCCTCATCACTGGTAATATCACGAATGTCAAAGATATATCCATCTTCTGTTGTATACTTACCTGCTAATTTCGCTAATTTAATTTCATCGTCTGTATAAGCAATTTGAGCATTTGACTTACCAAGACGTTCTGGATGGGTAATTGGTGCTAGGAATGCCAATAAATCATCTACTAATTTTCCTTTATTAGCAGATTCATCATTCAAGCGTTCTGCTAATTTGTCTAAGGCTTGGAAATCAGAAGTACGACCCTTATTTTCAGACAAGGCTTTATGAGCCTCGGTCAACAAATGATAAGCTTTATCATAAAATTCTTGATCACGAGGTGGTACATTTTCTTTCTTCGCAACTAGAGCGTGTGTCTCTTGAGTTTTCTTAGACAGGAGATTTTCAATATCAGCAATCTTATCCTTAGCCAAATCTTTAACTAGAACATAACGACTAACACCCTTATCCTCTATAATATATCCGTCGCCAACTTTTCTAACAACCTGCTTGACATCAAGTTCAGTAGGTTTATTTTCCGCTGGTGCAAGAGGTTTGGTAGTAGGGGCTGGCTTCAAAGGAGTGACGCTTGGCAAGACACTGCCATTTTGTCCCTTGACAGCTATCATACGAGCCAATTTTTCTTCCAAAGGTGACATTTGCGAATAAGGAATAAAGTGATAATGGTCTCCGTGAGGTACTGCGACACCATTTGCAGTACGTTTGATGATTTGTGCTGGATCAAAGACGAGTCCATCAGATTCTACATGTCGTTCTGATAAAGGTTTAGCATACAATTCACGTAAAAGTGTTGGAATATCTTCCCCTTGGTCTTGATGATAAGTTGGAGTGACAGTCAGATTAGGAGTCTCTGTCAAACTTGGTTGGGCTGGTTTACTTGAACTTGTAGCAGAATGTGAGCTCTGTTTACCATTCCAATAAGCTTGGGCGGCAGCCAATTCCCCTGCTGACAAATCACTCTTAGGGATATAGTGGAAATGATTGCCATGCGGTACAACAAAAGCGTCACCTGTATCTTCAATCACATCTGTTGGACTAAAGACATACCCATCATCTGTTGTATAAGCGCCTCCAGTTGCTCTATTCGGTGCCGGCTTATCGAGATTAAAGTTTGGTTTAATCGTTGCACTTGGTTTCTCAGTACTGCTTGGTTTCGTATTGTCAGCATGACTTTGAGCTGGCTGACCTCCAATTGGCAGATTTCGAGCCAATTTTTCTTCCAAGGCAGACATTTGTGAGTAAGGAATGAAATGGAAATGATCTCCATGAGGAACTGCCACACCATTGGCAGTACGTTTTGTAATCTGTGCTGGGTCAAATACCAATCCATCAGACTCCACATGACGTTGGCTCAGAGGCAAAGCGTACAATTCTTGAAGAAGACTAGCTAAATCCTCATTTTGACTCTCCGGAGCTGTTGCAGGATTTTGAGGAGTTTCAGATGGACTAGTTCTCACACTAGATCTTGTTTCTCCTCTGCTTGAACGATATTCAACCGTACTTAATTGACCACCTTTTCCAGATAAGAAGGCTTGGGCGGCAGCTAATTCACTGGCAGACAAGTCACTCTTAGGTATATAGTGAAAGTGATTGCCATGAGGAACGATATAGGCATCACCCGTATCCTCAATGATATCAGAGGCATTAAAGATATAACCATCATCCGTTGTATAACGGCCTTGAGCTCTGGCAGCAACTACTGCTTGATCGTTAGAACCGCCTCCATGATTATGACTGTGTTCCTGCTTCTGACGTTTAATCTCTTCTTTTGTCCGAATATTGTCCGCATGAGCCGCATCCTTGAGGTAAACATAGTATTTCCCGTCTACCTTAATCACATAGCCACCCTTGATTTCATTGACAATGTCTGAATCCTTCAACTGATAATTCGGATCTTTCATCAGCAGTTCTTCACTGATGATAGCATCATAAGGAACCTTGCCATTATAGTAATGATAATGGTCTCCATGAGAAGTCACATAACCTTGATCCGTAATCTTGATAACGATTTGTTCGGCATTAATACCTTCTTTTTTACTGACTTCATCAGGTGTCAAATTTTCTGCCTTTTGACCAGCCTGATCACCGTCTATATAAGCAACTCGATTAGAATCTTTCTTAAGTTGGCCAGCTTGATACCGTCCAAGTTCATAGGAGCAAACACTTAGGGCAAGGACCGCCACTGAACCAACTACATATTTTTTATTGATTTTCATTCTTGCCTCACTTTAATTCTTCTGCTAGAACACTCATATTTTCTTCCAGATTTTCTAAATAAGTCTTGTCATTTTGTGGGTCTGCCTCTAAAGGATTCAGAGTTTTAAGACCCACACCTGTTGATTTGACAAGAGTTTCAGCTACTTTTGAAGAAGCATTACTTTCTGTAAAAATTGTTTTAACCTTATAGGTTTTTACAAATTCCTGAATTTCTGTAAGTTGTCGTGGACTTGGTTCTTGTTCAGGAGAGATACCTGCAATACCAAGTTGATTAAGTCCAAATCGCTTCGCTAGATAAGAAAAGGCTGTATGCTGTGTTACAAAAGTTTTCTGACTCGCTTTTTCAAATTTAAGCTGGAATTTCTTAGTCAATTCTTGAGCTTTTTTGATAAAGGCTTGCGCATTTTTCTGATAAGTTTCTTTATGCTCACTGTCAACCTCTGAAAGTTTGTCAGCGATAATCTGGGCTTCTTCACCAGCTTTTTCTGGATCTAGCCAAGTATGAGGATCATAGAGCGTTTTTTCATCAACTCCATCCCCTGCTTCCACATCTTCTAGCCCTGGGACGCGATCTAAAGTCATTCCCTCTGAAGCCTCTAAAACCTTAACTTTAGATTTTTTTAGATTGGGATCCAAACTTCCTGCCCAAGATTCGAGCGTATGCGAATGATAAACAAAGACATCTGCATCGTATATTGCTGCAATATCATTTGCCGAAGGTTCAAAAGAGTGAATGCCACTACTTGACTGAATCATCCGAACATCATTCAAGTCACCAGATACTTCCTTGACCATAGCATAGATAGGATAAAAACTAGTGACAATTTTCATCCCTTTCCCTGTCTGACTTTCCTTTTGCCCACAAGCAGCTAAACACAAAAGGAAAACACTTAACAATACTAAAAATAAACTTTGTTTCTTCATAAACAACCCCTTAACTATTTAATTAACTGGTAAACATTCTACTCCTAAAAATTTAATCTGTCAAGCTATTTTAAGAAAAAAATTGAAATTTCTTTCACATATAAAAATCTGCTGAGTTTCAACAACTCAACAGATTCTCACTTTATATACTCAATGAAAATCAAAGAGCAAATTAGGAAGCTAGCCGTAGGTTGCTCAAAACAGTGTTTTGAGGTTGTAGATAAGACTGACGAAGTCAGTCACATATATACGGCAAGGCGAAGCTGACGTGGTTTGAAGAGATTTTCGAAGAGTATTATTCTTCTATGGTAGAATGCTTATAACCATAAGTAAAGTAAATGATACTTCCTACTAACAACGCAACTAGGAAAGCAATCCAAGTTTCCATATTATACTGTAACATAAAGGATAAACAAATGATGATTGATAAAATGGGTAACAGGGGTACCAATGGTGTTTTAAATTCTCCAGCTTTTGGCATCCCCTTTTCTTTCCGTAAGCGAATCAGACCATAAGCCAGCATGATCAAGTAGGCCAAAGTACAAATATTTAAGAAGGCTGCTATACTAGCAAGAGGGAAGATTCCTGCTGCTACTGCTGAAGCTAGACCTGTTAAAATAGTAGCATTTTTTGGTACCTTACTTGTCTTTGTTAGTTCTTTAAATACAGCAGGCATTAAGCCGTCACGCGCTAAACTGTAAATCATACGCGATAGGGCATAGGTCATCGAAATACAAACTGTAATCAAGGTCAAGATAGCCACTAATGACACATAGTTAGCTGCCCAACCAATCCCAATGCTACGAAGAGCAAAGGCAACGGCATCGTCAACATTTAAATGACTATAGTGAACCACACCAGTCAAGACAAACGTCACCAAGGCATAGAGAATAGTTACGATAGAAAGCGATAAGACAATCCCTCTAGGAATATTTTTTTGAGGAGCCTTGACCTCATCTACGGCCATAGAGATGGATTCAAATCCCAAAAAACCAAAGAACATCAAGGACGCACCAGCCATAATACCAGTACTAGCACCATAGATTTGTCCAAAACCGTAAGGAGCAAAATTGCTCCAATTATCAAGTTTAATATTCCAAATTCCTACTAAAACAAAGAGCGCTAAAGCCGAGAATTTCAGAATAACCAAAATAGAATTAAAGCGTAAAGCTGCTTTAGCATTGAGTAAAACAAGGGATGTCACCAAGACCAAGACAAGAATAGGCAATAAATCAACAAATGTCCCTGCTTGAGGATTAAAGGTACCATTTAAAGCCTGAGGAAGGGCTATCCCGTATTGAGAAAGCAAGCCTTTAAAATAAGCTGCCCAACCCGAAGCCACGCCTGATATGGCTGTCATGAACTCCATCATTGTTAACCAGCCAGCCAACCAAGCTGGAAATTCTCCTAAAATAGCATAGAGATAACTGTAGGCACCACCTGTAGCAGGTACTCGCGAGGCAAATTCTGCAAAAAAGAGAGCTGATAATCCCACACATAAAGCAGAAATAACAATTGAAATCACTAGCGCTGGACCAGCAAGTGTTGCGGCTGCAGTGCCTGTAATTGTAAAGACGCCTGTCCCTACCATGGCTCCAATTCCCAGCAAAATCAAATCCCATAACTTCAAATGCCTGTGCATCTCCGTTTTATCCAAACTAACATTCTTTGTTCTAAATATATTCATCTTTGACTCCAAAATAAAATGATGATTCTATTTTACCATAAATATAGGAGATTTGTGAATATTTATAAAACAATTTTCTAAAAAAATCTGACTACTCTCTTGTAATCAGATTCTCTTTATCTCTAGTTCATTTCTTTAAAGGCTGCTTCTGCATCCGCGTTGCTGATAACACCAAATTGAATCTTTCCAATCTTTCCTTGACTATCAATCAGGTATTCTGTAGGAATGCTTCGAATTTGATAAGCTTGGAAGGTTGTTGCTTTAGTATCATAAAGAACTGGGATATCTTTATATCCTTGGTCTTGGAACCATTGTGGGAATTGCTCGACAGTTTTTTCACCTTGAATTCCTGGTGCAATGACACTAAGAATTTCAAAATCGCGATCTGATTTCGCAGCTAATTCCATCAACTCTGGCATACTTTTCTTACATGGGCCACACCATGAAGCCCAAAACTTCAAGTAAACTTTTTTACCCTTATAATCAGATAACTTAACTTCTTTACCATCCATAGATTGCAAGGTAAAGTCTGGTGCCTCTTTTCCAACAGCAATTTGTTGTACAGTCGTTTGTTGCTGTTGTTTTGGCTGTTGTGGAGCTTGAGTCTTTTTAGTTTCTTCCTCACCACAGGCCATCAATACGACTAATGACAATAGGCTTAAGCCAGCAAACATTACTTTTTTCATCTTTTCTCCTTTATTCAAAAATTCCAGCTAGAACATTTACTTGTCCTAATAGTAATAAAATTCCCATTAAAATAATAAGGAAACCACCAATTTTCTTTAGTAGCATCATATGACGTTTGATTTTACTAAAATAAGGCATCACGACCCCTGAAGCTAGTGCCAAAACCAAGAAGGGAATGGCCATACCCAGAGTGTAAATAAGAGTATAGATAGCTCCTTGCCAAGCACCATTGCCTCCAGAAGCTGCAAGCGCTAAAACAGAACTTAAAATTGGACCAATACAAGGTGTCCAACCAAAGCTAAAGGTAATACCAAGTAAAAATGCTGACCAATAACGATTGGCTTCTGATTTCTTAAAAGTAAAGCTTTTTTGAACCTCTAATTTCTTAAAATGGAAAATTTCCATCTGATGAAGTCCCAAAATGATAATAATCGTTCCCATGACATATCGAAACCAATTGGCATAGAGGATATTACCAAAGTAACCTGCACCAAAGCCTAGAATAAAGAAAATGAGAGAAATACCTGCAATAAAGCAAAGTGTTCGAATCAAACCTGACCAGAGAACCTTTCTCCCAAACAAGGAAAAACTTTTTGCACTTTCCTGATCATCCAATAAGATTCCAGTATAGACTGGTAACAGGGGGAAAATACAAGGGGAAAAGAAGGACAATATCCCTGCAAAAAAAACCGAGATTGAAAAGACTATCGTTTCCAATAAAGAACCAACTTTCTTAAGAATTTAAACCTATTGTACTATAAATGTTAAAATTTGTATCAAGTTTGCTACGGCTAGCTGTATTTACTATGACGTTAGATAAAAGAAAAAGATAGAAGAAAGTTGTCTAAGTTGACTTTTTCTTCTATCTTTCTTTAATTATTTTAATAAGTTCCTTCTTCACCTTGACTAGTCAAGATAACAGGTCCATCTTTCGTAATGACGAATTGGTGTTCATACTGGCATGACAATCCACCATCAATGGTCTTATGCGCCCAACCAGTCTTCATATCTGTATCGATTTCCCAGTCACCTGTATTGATCATCGGTTCAATAGTCAAGACCATTCCTTCACGGAGACGAAGCCCACGACCAGCAATACCATAGTTAGGAACCATTGGTTCTTCGTGCATGGTTGGACCAACACCATGACCAACCAAATCACGCACTACACCGTAACCACGACTTTCAGCGTATTCTTGAATAGCCGCACCGATATCACCGATACGGTTCCCAACAACAGCTTGCTCAATCCCCTTATACATGGCTTCTTTAGTTACATCCATCAAATTTTTCACTTCTTCGGACGGTGTGCCAACAGCATAAGCCCAACATGAGTCTGCTAAACCACCAGAATAGCTCTGAGTGTATTTCTTCATTTGCTCAACATTGTTGAAGTTTAATTTTGAGACATTCAAATCAGATTTGGCAATTGGACCTCCCAAAACCATGTCAACCTTGAGCAAATCACCATCTTTCAAGATATAATGACGAGGGAAAGCATGGGCAACTTCATCATTAAGAGAGCAGCAGGTAGCATAAGGATAGTCCATCATTGCACCGTCAACTCCAATCTGAAGCGGCAGGAAATTTTCTTCCTTACAACGTCTACGAACATATTCTTCAACTTCCCACATATCTATGCCAGGCTTAATCAAATCACGTAAGCCAATATGAATACTTGCAAGAAAATCACCGGCCTTGTCCATAGCTTCGATTTCACGAGCTGATTTTAATGTTATCATTTTTTCTCCTAGTTTCTAATTAATTTTAACAGTCACATTTGCTTTTGAAACAATCTGGTGACCATGATAAATATCGTAGTCAATAATAGCTGACCGTCTCGTATGATGGATAATGCGTGCCTGAATACGCAATATATCATCTATCTGAACAGCCTGCAAAAAGTAGATTAGCATCTGCTCGATGATGAGATTGCGCCCACTATTCACAACTAAATCTTGGGTCATGTGGGTCAGAATTTCTGCCAATACACCATTAGCCAAGACTCCGTTCTTCTCCAGCATAAAGGGTTCAACTGTGATGACTACTTCATCATGATGATAAGAAAGTTTTTGACCAATCTGCTCAGAAAAAGTTGGTAGAGCCGAAACTTGGGAACGACTCATCTTCTCCATGACATCGCGTCGTGTCACAACTCCAAGCAAGGTTTGATTGCTTCGAATAACTGGTACCATTTCAAAATCTTCAGCAATCATTCGTTGACTGACATTGGCAATATTTGTCGATAATCCGACTAAAAAGAGGCTACGAGACATGACCTTATCAATTGTGGTACTTGGTGACTTATCACCTGCATCCCTCATGGTTACCACTCCCACCACAACCTGATGTTGGTTAATAACTGGAAAACGACTACTTCGATTCTTACGTACTAAGTCCAAATAATCTTTGACTGTGTCAGTCTCTCTCAGAAAACCATATTCATGACTCGGACGGTAAAGTTTCTCAACTGTCAAAATGTCTGTCTTGATTTGGACATTTGACAAGGCTTTATTGATCATGGTCGCGACAGTGAAAGTATCATGCTTGCTTCTCAGAACAGGAATCCCTTTTTGATTAGCCAGTTTAAGCACATCATCATGGACCTGAAATCCACCTGTAACTAGAACTGCATTTTCATTTTCAAGTGCTAACAGTTGGATACGGGTACGGTCCCCGACAATCAAGAGTCCCCCATCATGAAGATAGGATAAGATGTTTTGTTCAGTCATGGCACCGATAGAGAACTTACTAAATTCTCTATCTAAACCTTCTTGCCCAGCCAAAACCTCAGAAGAAGTCACTTCTGCAATTTCAGCAAAAGTTAATCTTTCAATAGCAACTTTCTGGGATTTAACACGGATAGTACCACTTCTAGGACGGGTCTCCACAAGTCCACGATTTTCAGCTTCTTTAATGGCCCGATAGGCCGTTCCATCACTGACCCCCAGATGGTTAGAAATACTACGAACACTAACCCTCTTTCCGACAGGCAATTCTTCCAAATAGCTTAGAATTTCCTGATGCTTACTCATTGAATTCTCCTTTTACATACCGAAATTCAAGATAATCCCGCATTTTTCTTGTGTAGCGATCACTTCCTTTAAACTGACGAGTCAAACGGAATCCAGACTTTAGAGCAACCTTTTGACTCGCTTCATTTTCAAGGTGGGTAATGATGGATAATTGTTTTAAACCAAATTCCTCAAAAGAAAGCTGACAAATTTTTCTAACAATCTCTGTCATAAATCCTTGCGACCAAGCATCTTTTCTCAAAAAATAGCCAAGCTCAGCTTCTTTTTTGATTTCATCTAACTTCTCAAATTTAATAGAACCAATCATTTGTTGATTTTTTTGGTCACAAATTGCCCACACTCCCAAAGGGGACTTCATAAAATAATTCGCTAATGCATATTGACTTTCTTCCAGACTTGCCTGAGTTGGGAAAATAAATTGAAGATTTTCTGGATTTGAAGCTATCTCGTGGAAGTCCTGACTATCACTAAAAAAGAAAGGACGCAAATACAAGCGATCCGTTTCAAAAAAAGAAAACATTGCTAATTTGGTCCAAATATTCATAAACACCCCTACGGTTTAATCTTCGACTAGTTTAATATCTGCTCCTAGATTACGTAATTTTTCGATAATATCAGAATAACCACGTAAGATAAACTCGATATTTGTAATTTCAGTTTTACCTTCAGCCATAAGCCCAGCAATGACTAGTGCAGCCCCAGCTCGTAGGTCAGTCGCTTTAACACTGGCCCCACGCAAACTACGTCCACCCGTGTACAAAATATGACCATTTGTTGTCGAAATATCCGCATCCATCTTTGCTAGTTCAAAAACATGATTTACACGTTTTTCGTAAATCGTATCGACAATTGTACCACGACCATTCGCTCTTAGTAAAAGTGGGGTAATCGGTTGTTGCAAATCAGTTGCAAAGCCTGGGTAAGGAGCTGTCTTAATATTGATTGCTTTCAAATTAGACTGTTCCTCGACAAAAATGCTGTCTTCAGATACAGTCATTCGAACTCCCATTTCTTCCAACTTAGCGATGAATCCTTCTAAGTGTTCATAAAGAACATTATTTATACGAATTCCCTTACCAACTGCAGCAGCTAAGGAAATATATGTTCCAGCTTCAATACGGTCTGGAATCACCTGATGACGTGTACCATGTAATCTTTCAACACCATCAATAATGATGATATTAGTTCCTGCCCCACGGATATGGGCACCCATATTATTCAAGAGAGTTGCAACATCAATAATCTCAGGTTCACGGGCTGCATTTTCAATAATAGTACGACCATTCGCTTTAACCGCAGCAATCATCGTATTAATCGTCGCACCGACACTAACTGTATCCATGTAAATACTTGCACCGTGAAGTCCTGTATCTTTGGCAGATAACTTCATGTTATCTCCCTCGTAGCTAACAGTAGCCCCCATAGCTTCAAAAGCCTTAAGGTGTAGGTCAATCGGGCGAGGACCAAGGTCACACCCTCCAGGCAAGCCAACTGTGGCTTCACCAAAGCGACCTAAAAGACTTCCATAAAAATAATAAGATGCACGAAGACTATTGATTTTTCCATAAGGCATTGGAATATTTTGAACACCTCTTGGGTCAATCTCCAATACATCGTCATAACGCTTTACAGTAGCTCCCATCAATTCCATGATTTCGACAAGACTGGCTACATCCGAGATATCTGGAACGCAATCCAAAGTCACCACATCATCAGCCAATATAATAGCTGGAATTAAGGCCACAACGCTATTTTTAGCACCACTAATAGTGATTTCACCTTGTAGTGGTAATCCACCATTGATAACAATTTTTCTCATTCTAAGTTTTTAATACTCTTTCAAGATTTCTAATAAGGTCTTTAAAATAAATTATATCATAAATGCAACCTTTTTTCCATCCTTTTCAATTTTATAGTTGCTTAGTTTTAAACAAAAGCTATGATATATAGTACTGATTTTAAACAAGGAGCATTAGATTACATCAAAGAGGGACACCGCCATGTCGAAGCAGCTAAAATTTTTGATGTTGGCGACAGAACTCTCTTCACATGGGAAAAGAAAGACGTGAACAAGGATATTTAGAGCGGAAAAAGCGAGTCGTCAAAAAGCGAAAGATTCCTTTAGAGGAATTGAAAGCCTTTGTAGAGGCTCATCCAGACGCTTTTTTACGGGGAATTGCGGCATATTTTGATTGTGCTATTCCTTCAGTATGGGCAGCTTTAAAGCAGATTAAGGTCACTTTAAAAAAGACGACTAGCTTTAAAGAACAAGATCCAGAGAAAGTTGCTGAGTTTCTTGATATTTTGAATAGCCTAAAAGATTTACCAATCGTATATATTGATGAAACGGGAATCGACAGCTACCTCTATCGTCCTTATGCACGAGCTTCTAGAGGGGAGAAAGTCTATGAAAAGATTAGCGGACGGCGTTTTGAGCAGACTTCAATTGTTGCAGGATAAGTAGATTGAGACTTTATAGCTCCCATGATTTACAAGGGAAGTATGACGAGCGATTTCTTTGTGGAGTGGTTCAAAACGCAACTCCTGCTTGCTTTGAAGACACCTCATGTCATTGTCATGGACAATGCTAGTTTTCATCCTAAGAACATCTTGGATGAACTGTGCATCCAAGATAGACACTTTTTCTTACCTCTACCACCTTATTCACCAAATTTGAATCCTATTGAGCAAGCTTGGGCTATCTTGAAAAAGAAAGTGACCGATTTATTAAGGGAAGTTCCAAATATTTTTGAATGCTTAGAGTGCTTTTTTAAAACTACATAACTATAAAAGTAAAAAAGCTTTAAATCAAGCAGTTTAGACTATTGATTTAAAGCTTTTTTCTTATTCCAAATCTTTTGTTAAACCTCACCAAAACCAGCCTTCATTATCGTCAATTGCTTGGGCTTCTTTGCGTTTGCGTGGGCCTGTTCCGTACATTTCTGCTTCGATTTCTTCCTTGGTTGGCATGATAGAAGCTAGGATGATATAGATAATCACCCCAAGTCCAAAGTTTGCAACTGTAAAAATGGCAAACAGAAAACGAACAAGGGTAACATCAAAGTTCCACTTATCTGACAGACCTGCCAGAACTCCTGAAATCATGCGATTTCTTCTCATTTTATAAAATTTACTGTTCATGGTATTACCTCTTTCTACTAGGTTGGACATAGTATAGCACGGATAGGCTCGGCTTTCATCAGTCCTCAGGCTGATTTATCAGTAGCAATTTACCTCGACAAAATCCACAGCGGTAGCGTTTGGTATCAATTCTTCGCTTACGCTGATAGGTTTGCTGGCAGGATTGGCAACGATAGAGATTGATAGGCTTGGCGTTACTATTGGACAAGGAAGGAACAAAGCGTAATCCATCCACTGCTTTCAACAGTTCCTTAAAATCCCGATCCTTGTGTTGATAACCCTTCCCTTGAAAGTAGAGGTGATAATGACAGAGTTCATGTCGGACAATTTTCCTAAAAACATCCAAACCCAGTTCCTGATAAACCTTGGGATTAAAATCCAAATGCCCATCTTTTGGGAAAAATCGCCCACCTGTAGAACGCAGACGAGAATTCCACTGGGCTTGATGGATAAAAGGTCTCCCGAAGTCTTCTAGCGAAACTTGCTTGACGTACTCAGTCAGATTCATTTGGAGCGAGGAACGACAGATTGACTTTTTCACGTTCAGTATCAATTTTCTTAACCCAAACGGTTACCAAATCTCCGACAGATACCACTTGACTAGGGTGTTTGATAAACTTCCGACTCATATGGGAAATATGAATCAATCCGTCCTCGTGAATCCCGATATCAACGAAGGCACCGAAGTCAACGACGTTACGAACCACACCTTCTAGCTTCTGACCAACCACTAAATCCTTGATATCTAGGACATCTTGGCGAAGCACAGGTGCGTCAAAGGAATCACGGAAATCTCGACCTGGTTTGAGAAGGTCTGCAATGATATCTTTAAGAGTTTCTGGGCCAAGGTCTAGCTCTTGCGCCATTTCCTTGACTGAAAGCGACTTGAGTTTGCTTTGAGCTTCTTCATTCAGATCCTTGATGTCTAAGCGTTTGAAGAGTTCCTTAACGGCAGCGTAATTTTCTGGGTGAACTCCTGTATTATCAAGAATATTGCTACTTTCAGGGATACGAAGGAAACCAGCTGCCTGCTCAAAGGCCTTAGCCCCCAAACGAGGAACTTTCAGAATTTGAGCGCGTGAAGTGATTTTTCCTTCTTCCTCACGATATTTGACGATATTTTCAGAAATGGTTTTATTGAGTCCAGCAACGTGGGAAAGAAGAGCTGGACTGGCCGTATTGATGTTGACACCAACTTGGTTAACCACCGTATCCACGACAAAGTCCAAACTTTCAGACAATTTTTTCTGGCTGACATCGTGCTGGTATTGGCCAACACCAATTGACTTAGGATCGATTTTGACCAATTCCGCAAGAGGATCTTGCAAACGACGGGCGATAGAAATAGCTGAGCGTTTTTCGACGGTTAAGTCTGGAAACTCCTGACGAGCAAGTTCACTGGCAGAGTAGACCGAAGCACCACTTTCATTGACAATAACATAGCTGACTTCAGGGAAATCTTTCAGAACTTCCGCTACAAAAGCTTCACTTTCACGACTGGCCGTTCCGTTTCCGATAGCAATAATTTCCACGCCGTATTGACCAATCAAGTCTACCAAATCTTTCTTGGCTTCTTCTATTTGACGAGCTGATGCTGGTTTGACAGGGTAAATAACCTGAGTTGTCAGCATTTTTCCTGTTGCATCAACGACAGCTAGCTTGGCACCTGTACGAAAGGCTGGGTCAAATCCTAGAACCACGCGCCCTTTTAGAGGAGCAACCAAGAGAAGATTGCGCAGGTTGTCAGAAAAGAGCTGGATAGCTCCTTCTTCCGCTTTCTCAGTTAATTCTGTCCGAATACGACGCTCGATAGCAGGCAAGACTTTTTTCTTAACAGATTGCTGAACCACTTCATCAATATAAGCATTTTTCACCTTGAAACGAGCTGCAAAGAAGGCAAGAATGCGGTCCGTCGCATGTTCAAAACCGACCTTCAAGACACCTAGCTTCTCCCCACGATTGAGAGCCAAGGTACGATAACTCTGCATAGTTCCAACCGTCTCTGAAAAATCATAATAAATCTGAAAAGCTTGTTTTTCATCAAGACTTTCATCCTTGACTTGGGAAGTGAGTTTAGAGTGTCTCAGCACTTCCTGATAAGTCATAGCACGTAAATTTACATCTTCCGATAAGGCTTCGACCAAGATATCAACTGCACCAGACAAGGCTTCTTTACCTGTCGCAAATCCTTCACAGACAAACTTTTCAGCCTCTTTTTCTAAATCCGCTACATTCTGCAAAATCAAGCGAGCAAGTGGGAAGAGTCCGGCTTCACGGGCAATGGTTGCCTTGGTTCGACGTTTTTCCTTGTACGGAAGGTAGAGTTCTTCTACGTCTGCTAATTTTTCGGCAGCTAAGATAGCTTCCTCCAATTCCTTGGTCAACTTGCCTTGTTCTTGAATCTTAGCTAAAACAGCTTCCTTACGGTCGTTGAGATTTGTCAGACTTTTATCCAAGTCGATAATGGCCTTAATCGCCACCTCATCCAGACTACCAGTCATATCCTTGCGATAACGCGCGATGAAGGGAATAGTCGCCCCTTCAGCTGTCAAACTTAGAACGGTATCAATTTGTTTTAAACTCACTCCCAAATCCTGGGAGATTTTTTCATATTTTTTATCCATAAATCTATTATACCACAAGCTAGAAGGCTTTCTCCAATCCTTTTCAACTATCGAAAACAAATTAAAAAACGCCCTTTTCCTCAAAATAATAGTATAATAGAGGTAGAATTTAGAATCGAGGTACACCTATGGCTGTAAAATTTACAAAAACGGACGACTTAGACAAGATGTTTGAAGAGTTTGCTAAACTCCCTGATTTGAAACAAGTTACTTTCCCTGATGACAAAGAGAAAAAAGCTAAAGCAGGAAAGAAAAACTAGATGACTGCTTTTCAAGAACTCCCATCTAGTGTGCTTCAGACTGGGGCGATTTTTCTCTCTATAATCATTGAAGCACTTCCCTTTGTTCTGATAGGAAGTATAGTTTCAGGGCTGATTGAGGTTTATATCACACCTGACAAGGTTTATCATTTTCTCCCTCGAAATCGTTGGGGGAGAATCTTTTTTGGCACCTTCATCGGGATACTTTTTCCCTCTTGTGAATGTGGAATCGTCCCCATCATCAATCGTTTTCTGGAAAAGAAGGTTCCCAGTTACACGGCCGTTCCTTTTCTTGTGACAGCACCTGTTATCAATCCCATTGTTCTCTTTGCGACCTATTCTGCCTTCGGCAACTCCTTCCATGTCGCTCTGTTACGAGCTCTTGGTTCCATTCTTGTAGCTGTGATACTTGGGATTTTTCTGGGATTTTTCTGGCAAGAACCGATTCAAAAAGAAAATCGTATGACCTGCCATGAGCATGATTTTTCTCACTTGAGCCCTGCAAAAAAAGTTTTTCAGGTCTTTGTGCAAGCCATTAATGAGTTTTTTGATACGGGGCGTTATTTAGTATTTGGCTGTCTCTTTGCTTCTGTGATACAAGTTTACGTTCCGACTCGGATTCTGACCTCTATCAGTGCGACCCCTCTTTTTGCCATCCTGCTCTTGATGCTTTTGGCTTTTCTTCTTTCGCTCTGTAGTGAGGCAGATGCCTTTATCGGAGCTTCTCTTCTCTCAAGTTTCGGCTTGGCACCAGTTCTGGCCTTTCTCGTAATTGGCCCAATGCTGGATATTAAAAATATTCTCATGATGAAAAATTACTTGAAAGCACGATTTATCAGTCACTTCATTACGATTGTAACTCTTGCCGTCTTAGTCTATTCTCTCTTGATTGGAGTCATCCTATGATGCGATTTTTAGTTTTAGCTGGCTATTTTGAACTGACCATTTATCTCCATCTGTCAGGCAAATTAAACCAGTACATCAACATGCACTATTCCTATCTAGCCTATATCTCCATGGTGCTATCCTTTATCTTAGCAATCGTTCAATTGTATATCTGGATGAAGCAAGTTAAAACCCATGGTCATCTGAACAGCCGATTGGCGAAGGTGACGAGTATTGCTCTTTTGGCCATTCCAATTGTTGTCGGCTTAACTTTCCCAACTGTTAGCTTGGATTCTCAGACCGTTTCTGCCAAAGGCTATCATTTCCCCTTATCGGAAGGAACGGATCAAGCCATTCAGACCAGCGAAGGAACGACAAGCCAATATTTGAAACCTGATACCAGTTCTTATTTCTCAAAAACAGCCTATGAAAAAGAGATGCGAACTGCAGCAGATAAATACTTGTCCCAAGATAGCATTCAAATCACTAATGAAAATTATATGGAAGTCATGGAGGCTATCTACGACTACCCAGATGAGTTTGAGGGTAAGACGGTCCAATTCACAGGCTTTGTCTATAATGACCCCAGTCATGCCAATAGCCAATTTCTATTCCGCTTCGGCATTATCCATTGTATCGCAGATTCTGGTGTATATGGCTTACTGACCAAGGGAAATACCCGTCAGTATGAGAACAACACCTGGATAACGGCCAAAGGAAAACTGGTCAATCACTACCATAAAGAACTCAAGCAAAACCTCCCAACCTTGGAAATCGATAGTTTTACCAAAGTTGATAAACCAGAAAATCCCTATGTTTATCGCGTATTTTAAAAAACGAGATAAAAACATAAAAAACAAAACGAACAAGTTCTCTTCTGAATGACAGAAAAAGAGCCTGTTCGTTTTTTGTTGAGTCTAGGTAGACTTTGATTCTATATTAATTATCACTATTCAATCACTACCTCATAAAGAAGAATAAGAGAACCACTCATTAATCATACTAGCGATTTCTTTAGGTGCTTCAGTATAAAGCTCATGGCCAAAGTTCTCTAGAAGAATAGTATCAAAATAGTCTGGCAATTCTTTTAGGGCTTCCTCTCTCCATGTAGCTTCATTAGGATAGCGAGGACTAATAAACAAGGTATCTCCCACTTCTCTCTTAAAAGCTTGGATTTTCCTCCGTAGGCGGAGGATCGCTTCTATATTTTCATAATTTATAGCCAACTCATATCTATTATACTTCGCATTCCAGTGATAGGACTGTCTTACAGCTTCCTCCATATTTTCTGACCAATACTTTGCTTCGGATTTTTCTTTAGAAATAAGAAGATTTAAGTCCGAAATAACTTGAGATTTGATATAGTTTTTAGTTTCCTCTAACTCTGTATCTAAAGGTAAACTCTTATCTAAATCTAGATAGCCACCATCCAAAAGAATCAGTTTTGTCACTTCATAAAATTCCGATGCGAGATAACGAGCCAAATCTCCTCCAAGAGAATGACCTATCAGACAGATAGATTCTTCCTCTACAATCTCATTTTTAAACCATGATTTCAAATCTAATTCGCTTTGAAAAAATCTTTCATATGGATTCAGAAAACAGATCTGCAAATCTAGTTCTTGAAGAAAATCCTTGCTATGATAGACATTGCTTCCCAAACCGCCAATAAAATATATTTTCATTCTCTACTTAATACTATGCTTGTTCATCTTTTGTTCAAAGATAGTTGTGATAATCTGACGCAATTCTTCGCGTTCTTTTTCTGGAATCTCACCACTTGTTTGAGCTACAGCGTAGAGTTCAGGGTGTTCAATTGAAATGCGTTTAATCGTACGTGTTGTAGCATGTTTTCTGACGAAAAACGGAATGCGCTTAATCAAGTCTTGTGGTACTAGCGCAAGAATCTTCTCAGCAGTTTCCTTGTCACTAATCTTAGACGTCGTCAGCCCCTTCTTAATCATTTCCTGTTCTTTTTCTGTAAAATCTTTTAATTCCATTCGATTAGTCCTCCTATTTTCTTTAAGTTAAATTATATACCAATTGTAGCAAGACGACAAATAGTCTGTTTGTAAAATGCTCTCTATACTACAATTTTCCTGTCACTCTTAATTGCTCTTTAATGAAAAATCACAAATCCTTTTGGAGAGATGACAAGCTGATTCTCTAATTCTTGGCAATTGCTTGCTAGTGCTACTGCTTCTTTCTCTACAATACAATCTTCTGTTGATTGGTTAAAGATAGCTTTAAGGAACTGTCCTTCATATTTCCACTCCAAGGCAACTACATCTTGTTTGATTTTTTTTAGGCTATACTTGCCATGCTGAATGGTTGCTGACGCATGTTTGCGAACCTTGATTAGCTTCTTCATAAAGTTCAGCATATCATTGTCACTTGATACTCGTTCCCAAGGCATACAACGACGACAATCTGGATCTGGTCCTCCGGTCAAGGCAAGCTCGGTTCCGTAGTAGATACATGGTGTTCCTTTTTGTAAAAAGAGAAAGGCTAGGGCTGATTTGACAAGTTGAACGTCTTCATTGGCCGTCCACAAGATTCGTTCTGTATCATGCGAATCTAGAAGATTAAACATCACTTCTGAAATCTGCTGCTTGTAATACATAGATTGGCCATTGATTTCATCGATGAACTGGTCTGTCTTCTTAATTCCTCGTAAGAAATACTCTTTGATACTATCAGATAAAGGATAATTCATGACCGCATGGAACTCATCTCCATTTAGCCAAGGCTGAGACGTATGCCAGACTTCTCCTAAAATATAAAGATCAGGTTTTTTAGCTAAAACTGCTTTTCGAAAATCCTTCCAAAACAGATGATCAATCTCATTAGCCACATCCAAACGCCAAGCATCAATATCAAACTCTTCAATCCAATAAGTCGCAACCTTTAAAAGAGAGTCCTTGACCTCTTGATTGGCTGTATTTAGCTTAGGCATATAGTCCTCGAAACCAAAAGCATGATAGGGTAACTCTCTCTTATTGGCTAGCTTTTCAGTTGTCACTGGGAATTGTTGAATATGGAACCAATCCCTATAAGCAGATTGCTCACCATTTTTGACAACATCTTGCCATTGAGGAGATTGCGAACCAATATGATTAAATACAGCATCCAGCATGATTTTCATACCTCGCTGATGAGCTTGCTCGACCAGCTCTCGAAAGGTCTCCTTGTTCCCAAAATGACGGTCAATTTCAAAGTAATCTGTCGTATTGTACTTATGATTGCTCGTGGATTCAAAGATAGGACAAAGATAAAGTCCAGTAATACCCAAGTCTTGCAAGTAATCCAGATTGTCAATAATCCCCTGTAAATCACCACCAAAGAAATCATCACTCTGAGGTGTGATAGATGAATCCCAGCCTAAAGTCCCTTCTGGGTTTAATAGAGCATTTCCATTAGCAAATCTCTCAGGAAATATCTGATACCACACCGTATTTGAAACCCAGTCAGGTACATAACAAGCATCAATCTCATGTATATACGGAATTTTAAAGCCATTTCCTTCGTAATGAAGATTCTCTAGCGTGTTTTCTACACATCCCTTATCGCCATACAAAATACTTTGACCTTCTGTATCCGTGACTTCAAAGAGATACTGGATACGTGCAAAGTCAACGGACACTTCAACCTGCCAATAATCAAAGATGGCATCAGAAGTGATCTTGACCATTTTCTTTGTATCTTGATAAAACTCCTCCATAAAAATAAAAGGATCCCCATAATGCAAGTTGATGCTTTCAATGTCCCCTTTCTTAGTTCGAATCCGAATATGGAGTTTCTTATTCTTGTAAAGATAGGCATACTCCGACTCAGGTCTATGGTAAATAGCACTTAATTCCATCAATTTGTCTCCTAATTTACTTGATTGCATTTGCGACGCAAACGTTTTCACAATTGTTAATCTAGTATACTACTTTCGTATTTTATTTGCAAGGTTTGTCCATAGTTTCGAATGGTTTGATTCTATAAATAAAAAAGCAGCCAGTCTTACAACTTGCTACTTTCCAAATGATGATTTACAAATGTCTTTCCAGCCACTCAATTTTTTTAAAATCCTTATTGTTATTGTGCTCATTTCGATAAGAATCTTGGGAAGAAGCCTTGTAAATACTTAAAAACTGTTCTAGATTTGGAATGCGAAAAGTGATGTTTTCGAGATGAATCAGCTCTATATCCGATTCCGAAACTCCTGCAAAATCAGGTAAAGAATCGATACTTCCATACTCAACACTCAGACCATCTTTTTGGAATTCATGCTCATGAATATCTATTAAGGCATAATTTAAGTGTTTCATCACTTTCATTATCTTGTCCCACTCATAAATTCTGAGATGATCGGGTGCTTCCCAACCTCTAGGATCACCAGGCACATGAATGTCAATGTCAGACGGCCTCCATTCTTCATTTGAACGGTATTCAAAACCTAAGGACCCCATGAGAGTCGGTGTGATTCCGATTTGGTTTAAATGAGAACAAATTGTTCGAAATTCATCAAATAGAGAATTCATTCCTCCTCCAATCGTTGATATAGAATTTAATTTCGTTGTGAATAATAAACTAATTTTTACCTTCTACTCTTTCGGTTTTGAAAATACTTCTACTCGCTGAGCTAGGACTTTAATTTCTACAGGTAGGTTATCCGATTTATCGCCGTCAACATCTGACTCTAATTCACTATCTGAAAAGATCTTAATATTACGCGCTCTGATATACTCAATATTATCATTACCCACAACATCTCCTTTTAGTAAATCAGGAATGACGGATAATTTGGAGAATAGAGACGCATCTTTCAGAATCAAAATGTTGGCATAGCCATCCTTATTTTCTTCAAAGATTTTCTTATCAGCGAAGTAATTTGTCAAAAGAACCAAAACATGGCTCGCTTCACCAACATAATTTCCATTTTCTGTCTCAACCTTAATGTTAAAGACCTGATCCGTCATGACAGACTTCATGGTATTTACAGCATAGGCTAAAATACCGAATTTTGTCTTATCCTCGATTTCAACATTGTGAATCGCCTCAGGAAGAGAACCGATACTAAAGATATAACCAAAATAATTGTCATTCGCTTTACCGATATCAATCTTATTGGTTAAGTTGAAATCCAGTTCATCAATTGCGCCATCGATAGCTTGATTGATTTCCAATAGTTTTGTAATGAGGTTACCCGTACCGCCTGGGATAATACCCAACTTAGGAACGTAGTCTCTCTCAGCAATACCCGAAATGACTTCGTTGACAGTCCCATCTCCACCAAACACAACCACTGCATCGTACTGCTCACTAGAAGCTTCCTCAGCAAAATGTGTTGCATCCAGCGCTTTTTCGGTAATTTTGGTTTCCACGTGCTCAAAGTATTCTTTTGCTTTATTTTCCAGCTTATCTTTGTAATCCAAAGCCTTCTCGCCACCAGAAGTAGGGTTGATAATTAGCATTGCCTTTTTCATTGATTTTCTCCTTAATATTTGTTAGAAATCTTTATATCTCATTATATGAAACTAAATGTACCCCTATTATACAATGAAAATATAGAAAAGAGAAATCTGACGTACTGGAGATTAATACGCTTTTATTCTATTTTCCCATCTAATGACTACATCCTTTAAGGGGTCATCTAAGTAAGAAAAGGCTTTTTCCTTGATCAAATCAGAGATACCGTAAGCTGCCAGTGAGATGGCATTTCTACTTACAATACTCGTTTACTTTATCAGCATATTCGGTCAAAAGATTCTTTGAATAAATTTTTTCATTACTTGAATTTCTAACTTCTTTCCAAAGAATAGAAGCTACTTTTAACTTGTTTGAGTAATTGCGACTATTTTCGTCTGCACAGAAATCCTTTAAAAATTGATTCCATTGACAAACTGAATGATCATACTTGGCATAATCTGAATTTCCATAATAAACTTTTAGCATATCTTGGATTGTAAAATTCAAATCGTGTTCCTTTTTTACTTTTCTCCAAGCAGTCGCCATATCAGCAGTAAATTTAAACGGTGAAACCTCTGTTAAAGTTGCGAAATATTCTCTAAAGTGTGAGTTAAAGGAGAATCCACATTCAAGTAAGGGTGTGTCCAAGGTGACGACTTCTACTTGTTTCTTTTTCCTTTTTATTGATGATTTTTTAATCAAATTCCCCTTAAAGTACTGCTCAATAATATGATTGAGTTCTTGTTTAGTACCTCTATATTCAAGTCCTAACGACTTGCATATGTCTGAAAGTTCATCCCGATACCAATAGTATTTATTGAACTCATAAAAGGATGTAATTTTATTAAAATCAGGTCCGTTTTCTATCAATATTTTACCTCCTTAAAACCAATTTAGGTTGTCATCTCAAAATAATGGGGTTTTAGTTTCATTGTTTTGAGGATTAGCTACGTTTCTCTAACAAACTTACACACTCAACATGTGGTGATAGAAAACTCCTATATTATAGAACAAAAGTGTAAAAATCAATATTTAAATAATACTTTAGAACAAAAGTATATACTCTAATCTACATTGCAAATTTTATTAAAAATCATATTTTGAATTTCATCTTGAAAATCAGATAAATACTTATAAAAACAATTTTCACTCTGTGAAACATTCTTTCTTTTCAGGTATAAAAGTAATTTTTCATGATCAGTTAATGAATTATAGCATTTTTCAGTAAAAAAAATATTAGTAGAATTAACAAAAATCATATCAATAAAATCATCCCAAGTTTTTTGTTTAACACCAACTTTATCAAAATAAGAAACTAAAATCATTGGAGTTGGAAAATTTATGACATTAACAAAATATAAAACACTATTCTCCTCGTCTGGAATTATTTCCGATAAAGAAAATTCAACTTTATGAGATGGAATTTCAATACAATAAAATCTAAAATTTTTATCAAGTATTTTTTTAAACTTTGTAAAATGTAGATGACATTTTAATAATCTATCTAAAAACTGTTTGAACTTAAAAAGGTATTCAATATCTCTTGAATATCGTAAGAGGTAATTTATATCAAAAACGAGAGGTTCTTTCGATATAATTTCTGATAAAAATCTCAAATTCAAAACTTTATAGTATACATCGTATGAACATGCTTTTATTGCATATTCCAAGTGCTCCAAATAAGTATTAGCAAAGCTTTGAGTACTCTTCTCTATTTCTTTAAAAAGCCAATCATCATGATTATTACAAAAAATAGGATACTTACTTGCTTTACGTTTTGCAGACTGTTTAATGTAATACATTGAAATGTTCTTTAAAGATATTAATGATAGGGGCGCATGTTCATTAAATGTGATCACCGGCTTCTTATTTGATAAATTTTTAAAAACTTTACCCTCACTCATTGTATGTGCTTCTTTTATAAAATTATCACAATTATTTCCATCAATCTCAAATAGTGAACAATATTTTATTTTGTGGTTATAAAATCTAGACTCATTCTCAATATCTACACTTTTTGTTTTAGGAGCTTTTGATAAATTTTGATAAAATTTATTTATATCATAAAAATCGTTTAAAATAATATTTGATTGGGTAGGATAGCTTTCTTTAAATTCCAAGCTAATCTGTATATCAATATTACAGCAATCTTTAAAAGATTTACCTGATAAACATAAACAAGGTCCTGACATATCTATTGCTATATTCGTTTCATCTATAATAGGATAATTACTTTTTGAAAAAATCGATTCATAGTTCTGAAAATCTATCTGTTCGAACACTATAATATTCCTTTCTACCTAGATTTAGGTAACGAAATTAATTGTCGATAACTTTATCGAAATAAAATTATTTTTAAACTATCTATCTATCTTTTATTATTTATTATTATATATATGATTCAATCCTTTTTAAATAATTTTTTATCTCATGAACTAATCTTTTCTTTGAAAATAAATCCATTATACCACCTGAAAGCATTCCACCAAAGAAAACAGGAATTTTCCTATCTCCGAAAACTGTAAATGTCTTTATATCACCATCACACAACCATTGAGAAACTTGTGAATTATTTATGTATACAAATTTTATACTTTTACCAGCTTCTATAAGAGGCTCAATGTGAAGTTCCAACATTTCTTTGCAGTATTGAGGGTAAGATATTGATTTTTTAAGTGGAAGTTTTTTAGAGCTTGTTTCATGATAGTAGAACATATCTCCAATATAGATTGATACTTTTCTATTTTGGTGGTTTAAATACTCTTCATGTATCACATTTTTGTCCTCAGAATGTTCAATTTCTTTACTTAAAATATCCCATGATTTATTACACCAATGCCATTTAGCATCATTATCAAAGATATCATTCATTAGTTCATAAATAGGTTTATAGTATTTATTATAAACATAATCACTTTTAATGCTATTTTTCAAACTATACAGATATGTCTTTTTAGTTCTCTCATTTTTTGCAGCTTCTTCATTTCCTGCAAGATTTAAACCAATAACCAAAACACAATCTTTTTCAGATGTTGAGTTATCAAATTCAAAGCCTCTAACTCCAAGTCTTGGATCCTGCTCAGATATAGCTAAAGCTTCTTTTGTTTTCTTTATAAACTCATTAATTGTTGAACTATTTGTCATAATTATAACTCCATTATTTACAGCTTTCCATAATAAACATTTGAAAAATAAAGTTACCAATAGTACCTTTTCTCACTGAGATATTGTTCTTTTTGTTCTCTAGAATTTTCATGATTTCTAATTCCTAGTAATTCGTCTGTTGAAGAAACTATTGGGTCGATCCAGTCAGCTTTGGATCTAATCCAATCAATTTCCTCTTTACTAAGTTTACCTGCTATCTCCAATTTATCAGCCATCAATCTTAAATCATTTGCTGTATGAAAATCTTCTAGCATATTAAGAAGAGACATTGTCCGCTTCTTCTCATCTTCGATTCTATTTTGTAATTTTCTTTTTCGCTCTTGCTCTTCTTCGTATAGTCTTTCTCTCTCTTCACGTTCAAGTCGTAAGTTCTTAACTTTATAATACTCTTGGTAAATTAAAACAATTATTTCTGGGATTGATTGCTCAATCGAGAATTCTTTTGTATCTTTAATGTATTTACCATCTATTATCTTAAATCGAAATTTTCCATTTGGTATATAGTCATACTTCTTTATTCTTGGTTTAAAAGCATATCCATTAAACTTAACGCTATCATTGTACTCTGCTAGTTCTTTAGCTTCTTCTTTTGTTAATTCATGACTTACTTTGTCTGTTGATTCTATAACTTCAAAACGAACAATATCCTTATCAATTTGAATATCCCAATTTGAAGTTACATTATCACCGATTCTTTCAATTACAGTAACTAGTGTATCTAAAAAGCGATATAAGCGTGGAAGAGAATTTAGTGAAATATTTTTTACAAATTTAGGTTCTTTTAAATCATTATATCTGTGTCTAGAATCAAAGTAAGGATAGGAAGCAGCTTTTTCCCTCTTATTCCACTCTGAGATTTTATCTCTCAGATTAGCTACAGATTTATGTAATCTCTTATTTGGAGACTGGTTTAAGTTTGAAACGGCTTCTATAATAAGCTCTATTTTATCGTCCTCTAAAAATGATAATGAACTTCTTATACTAGTTGTATCAAGTTTAACAGTATCTTCATTTTTATCTTCCGAAGTCTCCTCTTTATGTTTAGCAGGTTTTATTCTATTGTTCTTTAGACTTTTTCTATCAATATTAACTTCATTTACGTCATTTTGTGGTAATGGAACAATAAGCTCACTTAAATCTTGTCCAGTATTCTTACGATACCAATAACTACCATTTGGAATTGGGATTTCAAATTCTTTGCATTTCTTAAGTAAGTCTGAATAGCTTAAATCATATTTCAATGAAACTTGTTTTGCACTTATCTCCCAGATTTCTTCATAGAGTTCTTCTCTAGAAAAGGTCTTTATCATCTTCATTTGAAACACCTTTACCCTTATATTTTACATCACCGTTTTTATATTTACCAAGCGAAAACGCAAATTCAAAAACTTCTAATTCTTCACTTCTGCATTTTCGCTTAATATAAAAAGTAAATCTTGTTTTAATCCGTTAAATTCCTCTATAATTTTATCTAAACTAGTTTCAATATTCTCAACACGAATCTCTGATAGCTTACCGTGATTGTAAGAAATCATTCTTTCAGCAATAATATGATATGACCAACTCTCAGTAAAACGTCTGTCTCTTTCTTCGTTATGAATAGCAAAACCAATTGGAAGAAGATTATTTCTAAGACCTATAGCAACTGCCTGTGAACTTATACCTAAATAATCACCAGCAATTTTTAATGTGATTTTATTTAATTTCCTAATATCTTCGTCGGTATATTTCGGCATGTTAGTACTCCTTTATTATAATTCAAAATGCAATATCATCTATTTAAAAATATCTTGATAGTATGCTATCTAGTTGCTTTCCATAATAAAATTAATTTGTGGTACATCATACTCTGAAAGTTAATAATCTAAAATCTTTTCAATGAAAAATTATTATTAAGCAAAAAATAATCTCTTCAGATTTAGAGTTGCTATCTTTTCAAAGTAAATCTATTTATCAATTCCAGATATAGACGTAAATAGTTATTTACTATCTAGGTCAAAACCAATCTGCCAAAATCCCATATCAAGTATTTTCATTTGAGGATATAGCATATCAGCAACAATAAAATTCTTTTGAACTGAATCTAACTGTTCTATGTTTTTTTCATAAAAATCTACTAGTTGTAAAATAGATTTAATGTTATAGGTTCCACTTGCAATCTTTCGTGATCTTATCCCAGAAACAAAATATCTATCATATGCCGGAACACAACCGAGTGTGCCCATCAGTATCTTTGTGATTAGTGTTTCTGATAAGTTGTTTTTTAGTGCTGGACCTTTTACTTCACGCCTGATTCCATCATAATAATTAGCAATAAATTCATTTATTTCCTTTAGCAATTTTTGATTACTTTCATTTCTAAAATCTTTACATTCTATTCCTGCTAGAGAATCATATTTGTTGCTTAAAATCTCACTCACAACAGGGATATGTACTCTATAATTCTTTTGTAATAGAAACGAAGAACCTCTATACATCCCCCAACTTGCTAAATAAAATGCAAGTTGTAAACTCAGGTAATCAAGATTAACATCATTCTCTTTTCTAGCTGTCATAAAATGTGAATAGCAATGTTCCCATGAACGATATCTGTCATGTTCATCAGCTTTTAAATCGTTATAAAATTCAGTTGATGATTTAATAATCATATCGATTGTTTCCATACTTCCTGCTTTCCTAATCAATTTTCAAATATATAGCGTTTTCATTATTGCCTTAACCTATTATATCATTATTCAAAACAAATAACTGCAACCTACTTGTTGCAGTTAATCATAGATTTACTTATGTTTCTTTTATAAACTTATATTTACAATTTCAGGAATGCTAAAAACATCGTTTTTTTCAAAATAAGGTTTTACCATTTCTTTCCATCTAGCTTTATGAAAATTGATTGAGTTTAAAGGAGATAAGCCATAATTTCCCAATGCATAAGCATCATTTACTTCAACTACAAGTGTTCTGCCATCACGAGTAACACCGATATCTAGTCCATAAGCAATTGGCGCGTCTTTCCAACAAGATATTGCTTCATCAATTAAACTAGGATCAAATTGTTCATGATAATCACCTGTATAGGGTCGAACATCTAATACACGACCATCTAACACAAAACAACGCCATTCAGCTATGAATTCTACAACTTCACTAATCCATATAGGATATTCGAAAGGTAGACCAATACCGATTAAATCACGTGTTCCATTAACAACTCTTCCCGTAAAGACTTTTGATCCAGCTTTAGGTTTAATAAATTTTCCCCAATTATCAGGTATATTTACAATCTCTCCTAAAACACCTGCATAAATCTTTCGACCATAAAACTCTTTAAGCTCAATAGGATAGTCATAAACTGGAACGTTTAACCCCATCATTTTTAGCAATGCTCTGGTCTCCGTTATATAATCTACAACTGTATCATCACTTGTTAGCTGTTTTATTTCAGAAAAAGATTGATATAAAATAACTTCTTCTCCTTGTAAGTATGCACCTACTTGAGCATTGTATTTATTAATTGAAACCTCACTTGGTAATTTACTTTGTCTAATATAAACAACCATTTTATCACTCCTTTTTCACTAGTGTTACACCTGATTGTAAAAAAATAATAGCAATTTTGCTCTTATTTTTTTGAGTAAATAGCCCCCATAATATCATCGAAATAATCAACAGTATTTAGGAGTAATTCTATAACCTGGGACTTTGTTAGTCGCATTCCCCTTCTATCTCTAGCATCTTCTACTAAATTTTCAAGTTTCTCTAGATTTTTATCATCCAAGCTAATCATTATTCTATTTTTATCGGTTGCCATTTTCATCACCTCAAGTTAATTCTATCACAGGTGTAACACTTGTGTCAACTGGCTTTTATAATACATTAGTTTAAAAGCTGAGAGGATTTTTAACACAGTAACTTTAAATCTTTAGTATTAAAAAATTTTCACAGTATTTATAGAAATAAAATCTATCTCAAATAAGTTATCAAATCTAGTATAAATTATGAGAGGCTACTCTAATACTTTCCCTCTAAACAAGAAAAAGGCTTACACTCAATGATTTTCTTACCCCCTTCGTTACAACGTTTTGACGCTTTTATTAGCAAAGGTACATACTCACAAGGAACTTTGATTGACTATTGAATCTCTCCCACTTCTTCTTTAACATATCCTTCTACATCTTCAATCTCTACAAACATTGGGTCTAAGTGACACAAGAAATGCCAATCTTCGCTCCCTTTTTTTCTGTAGAGAATCGCTTCACCGTCTTCACTTCCGAAAAAGCTTCTGTCGATTTCATATCCGTAGCTTTCTAAGAAGTCTTTTGCTTTACGATAGTTCGTTTCTCTTGTTTCGACATAGGCTTTAACTTCATGGTTGTTAACGACATATGCATCAATTTTTGAATATCCTTCAATCACTCTATCGTTTTTGAGGGATAAATTTGAAATCTCTTTCCAAATAATGTCTACATTTTCCTCATGATTGAACATAAATTTAGATAAAGGTACAATGTTTCCGTTATAGATAATTTCCATATAGTCTGGTAGTTTTGTAGGATTAAAAAACTCTACTTCAAATCCATCTTCTGTTTCTAAAGTATATCCAGGGATTTGTGCTACAAAAGTTTTCCCATCTTCTATGGAATCAAATGCGACTAAATCTTTAGAATAATCATTTTGGTACAATTCCAATATAAACATCGATAATCTCTCCATTTTCATTATCAGGCTAATGTAAATAAGCACGTCACCTGACCAATTCAGGCGCTCTTCATCATCTCGTCATATTTCCTACTTACTTTACGAGTCCTATACCCAGAACACACCTTATCGACCTTCGGTCTCACCTCGTCGCATTGGCTGAACATCTACTTCTACTTCGCTGATGCCTCAGCTCGTACAAGCAGTGATACCGCCTCAACATGATGCGTCTGTGGAACTCAAAAGGTTTGGGGAACCTTTTGAGGATTAACTACGTTTCTCCAACAAGCTTACACATTCGACATGATGCGTTTGTGGAAATAAATCCACCGGCTGTACTTTCTTCAATTCATATCCCAATTCTTGATATAGTTTAATATCACGCGCCATGGTCGCGACATTACATGAGATATAGGCAATACGATCTGCTCCTGTTTGGCTACTTGCCTTGATAAAGCTTTCGGTTAAGCCCTTGCGTGGAGGATCAACCAAGATAACGGTTGGTTGAATTCCTTCTTTGAGCCAATTTTTCATAGCATTTTCAGCTATGTCACAGACATAGTGGGCTTTTGAAATATTGTTAAGTTGAGCATTCTTCTGGCTATTCTCTACTGCTTCTGGAATCACTTCAACACCATAGACTTCCTTGACGTGTTTCGCAACAGAAAGACCAATCGTCCCGATACCTGAATAGGCATCAATGACCACATCATCTTCTTTTAATTCAGCAAAGTCAATAGCTGTTTGATAGAGCTTCTCAGCCATTTCAGTATTGACTTGGTAAAAAGCTGGTCCAGCGATTTGGTAGTCATTTCCCAACATCTGGTCAGTGATAAAGTCTTGTCCATAAAGGGTGCGCCATTCCTTACCAAAAATAGCATTGGTATTCTGGTCGTTGATATTTTGCATAACAGACACAATCTCTGGGAACTGCTTAATCAGTTGTTCAATCAACTGCTCCACTCGGAAAACTTTGGGACGAGTTGTTACCAAAATAACCATGATTTGACCTGAATAGTGTCCGCGACGCACCACAAGATTCCGAATCAAGCCAGCTTGTTCCTTTTCATCATAAGGTTTCAAATCATAACGACGGAGCAGGTCGCGTAGGGCTACAACTACCTCATCAATCACAGGATCTTGGATAAAGAAATCTTCTAGAGGCATGAGGTCATGGGAATTCTTACGGAAAAATCCTGTTTCCAAGACACCATTTACTCGACGAACAGGCACCTGCGCCTTGTTACGATACTTAACTGGATGTTCCATACCTAGCGTTTCAGTAACTTCTACATCTGCAATTCCAGCAATCTTGTAGAGACTGTCCTTGACTTGCTTGGTTTTAAATTTGAGCTGTTCTGGATAGGCAAGATGACCTAAATCCGCGATTCCTGAACGCAGGTAAGCCAAATCTAGATCTTGATTACGGTGTGGTGATTGGACAAGGTATTCTTCAACCTTCCCAAAGCCAATCTTTTTATTGACCTTGAGGACACGCATGAGGATTTTTTCACTCGGCAAAGCATTCTCTACAAAAAATACCAAACCATCCACCTTGGCCACTCCTGCACCTTCATGAGTCAAGTCAATAATTTCAACTTCTACAATATCATTTTTCTTTAACATTCTCTTCTCTTTCTATTGGCCGACAAAAAAGACGGCAACGTTACGGTTACCATCTATTATACCATGAAATTTCTTAAGAACCAAAACTCTTGAAGAAGTTGACAATGGCCTGCCAAAGGGAGCTTAAGAAGTTCCCACCGTCCTCTAGTGCCTTATCCGCATCAAAGTTAAGGTTGATATTTTTAAAACTGTCGCCAGCTTGTGATACGATACTTTGTTTAAGGTCATTTAGTGTTTTAGTGAAATCTGCATTGCTGAGTATATCACTCTTTGAGAGATTCAAAGCAAAATTGATGATGATATTGATCTGGTTTCCTGTTATAACCTGATCAAGTTTGTAATTTTTCAAGGTATCTTCAACAATTTTACGGACATCTTCTTCTGTAAGATTTCCCTTGCTTTCTTTAGCTTTGGCTAGTCCTGACTTAATATCGGCTAGGGCAACGTTTAATTTATTAGCATCATAGCCTGACTTGTCCTTGTTTTCAGTATTGATATCTGACAAAGCCTTCAACTCTTCTTGAGCCAAGTCTTTATTGGCTTGTGGCACCTTGGCTCCATTAGCTTCTAGCGAATAATAGATCCCTGCTAAAGCACTCTCACCTGTAACAGGAATAGGTGCTGCTACAGTGATTTTGGCGTGTTCCACACCCAAAGTTACGGCTGCATTGCGGTACATATCCTGAGTCACCTTAGTAATGTTTTCTGGTGTTTCAATCTTGACCTCAAGTGGCGACTTATCACCTAGTTTTTGAATCTTGGCTGATGAATACAACTGTAAGCTAGAGTCATTGGCCACATTCATGATTTTAGAATAGACATCAGGTGTCATGGTCTTTAGTTCTTTGGTGTCTGTTGAGGCATTGTAGCCTAGTTTTTTTAGGGTTTGATTTTTTTGGTCTTCTGATAATGATGAACCTAGGACATATTCAGGTTGGACATAGGTTTCATCGATGACTTTTTGAACATCTGTTGCTGCATGGACGCTATTCATAGCTGTTACTGCCCACAAGACCGCAGCACTAGTCAGAAAGAGTTTCTTTCTCATAGGGATTTTCCTCCTTTACCTTTCTAGAGTAATATATCTATCTTAAAGAAAACTTATAACAAAAACACCTGGGCTAGCCAGATGTCGAAAAGAGAGTGAAACATTTGATGATGTATAGGTTAAGTTGCACCTGTCTAGAATAATAATAGTTTCCTCCATTTACATAGAGTTCGGCACCGTGAAAAATGGAAATAGGGTGAATATAACTATAAGTCTTTCCAATGGTATTGCCAAGTAAGGGAGCAACAGTATCACGAGAGTACTGTTTGGCCAGTGCTAGGGTGTTTTCCTTACCATTTTGGGCGATAAAATCGATATAGGCAGGTCCAAAATTATAGGCTTGAACAGCCGTCCAGACATCTACCCCCTTCTTCTGGGCCAGATAGAGATTGTCTGTCAGAGTTTGAACGCCTTGCCGAATGCTAGAGGCATTATCATTGATGGTATTGGTTGAACCACTTGCAGACTCACTAGACTGCATAACATCGCCTTCTTTTCCTTTTGTTTCGGTATAAATCATAGCGAGCACAAGCTCTTCGTTTGCTGGGGTGTCTTTTTCACTCAAGATTTCTCTCACCATGGGTTGATAGGTCATGACTTGTTTGACATCTTGGTGAACGCGGTAAGCTTTATAGCCAGCAAAAAGGAAGACTGCTAGTACAAGCACTCTTCGAATTCGTTTAAACATTATTTACTTTGAATATCCTCGATATTTTTGATTAAGATAGAGTAGGTTCCATTGTCGTTTTGGATAAACTCAACAGACTCGGCGTCTTGATAGACGTTATTGGGAACGATGAGCTCAATTCCATTTGACAAGGAGAGTTTTTGGTTTTCAAATTTTTTAAGCTGACGACTGGCATCAATTTCATCAAATTGAACAGGTTCTGGTACAGATTCTTTAACTTGGTCAATAAAGCTCAAACGAGCCGTCAGATTGTTGTCAAAAAGGTCATTGGCCAATTTTTCAGGTGACAACTCATTGCTTTCTTCTAGGTTGTTGAAAATCGCTGATTTGACCTTAGATTGAAATTGAAAATCATCTGTGTTAAAGGTTTCAGCAATGCGCTGTGCCGTCTTTTCTAGTTCTTTGATAGATTTCTTGGGTGAAATTTTAGGGGTGACAGCAAGAAGATTATCTGAAAAATAGTTCAAAAAAGTCCCGTTGTACTTGATTCGTTTTTCAATCAGATGGTACTTGCGACTCTGAAGATTGACCACCAAGGCTTCGTCGGCACCTGTTCCAAATCCAGGAAGGTTATTCTGAGTCAACTTGATTGGATTATCAACTTCTCCTCCGAGGTGGGTCAAGGTCTCTCGCAGGGCAATTCGTAAGAAAGCGAAATGTTCCACGCCTTCTTTAGAAAATTGCACAAAAATCAAGTCATTGGTCTTTAGATTTTCGGAAATGCTGAACTCCTCTTTCCAGAGATTAGCCAGTGTTACTGATGTCTCCAACAAATCGTCTGTGATATGATTGAAGAAGGGATTTTCTTCCTCGAAAATCCCAGTCTTAGCTTCATCTGAATACACACGTTCAATTTTTTTACGCAAGTATTCTTCGATTTTTGGAGTGATATTGAGAAACTTATCCGCTAGAAACAGCTCGGTATCATCCGGGCTAAACTGATGGATAATAGCTTTCTTAATATAAATGTCCATAAAAGTTTTAGTCCTCGTATAATGGGAAGGCATCTGTCAATTCTTTGACTGCACTTCTCACTTCTTCTAAGACAGCTTCATTTTCTGCATTCTTGAGGGTTTTAATGATGAGCTTAGCCACTTTGCGACTTTCTTCTTCACCAAATCCACGTGCAGTAATGGCTGCTGCTCCGATACGAATCCCACTTGTCTTGAATGGTGACAAGCTTTCGTAAGGGATTGAGTTTTTATTTAGGGTAATATTGACTTCATCCAGCAAGTTTTGAGCAACTTTTCCGTTTTCTACAACCTTAGTCACATCCACTAGGAAGAGGTGGTTTTCAGTTCCTCCAGAAATAATACGGAAATTAGGGTCTTGCAAGAAAACATCCGCCATAGCCTTGCTGTTTTTGATAACATTAGCAGCATATTCCTTGAAGGCTGGATCCAAAACTTCTTTGAAAGAAACTGCCTTAGCTGCAATAACATGCTCCAAAGGACCGCCCTGAATACCTGGGAAAATAGCTGAGTTGATTTTCTTAGCTAAGTCTTCATCATTGGTCAAAATCAAACCACCACGTGGTCCACGAAGGGTTTTGTGAGTCGTTGTTGTAGTGATATGAGCGTATGGTACTGGGCTTGGGTGAAGGCCAGCGGCAACCAAACCAGCGATATGAGCCATGTCCACCATGAGTTTAGCCCCAACAGCGTTCGCAATTTCACGGAATTTTGAAAAGTCGATAATTTGAGAATAGGCTGAAGCACCTGCTACAATCAGTTTTGGTTTGACTTCTTTAGCTTGTTTCAATATAGCATCAAAATCTAAAAGTTCAGTTTCAGGATTCACACTATAAGAAACAAAGTTGTAGGTTTGACCTGAGAAGCTAACAGGAGCTCCGTGGGTCAAGTGCCCACCTGCTGCCAAATCCATCCCCATAACGGTATCACCTGGCTCAATCAAGGCCATGTAAGCCGCACAATTGGCTTGGCTTCCTGAGTGTGGTTGGACATTGGCAAATTTTGCACCGAAAATTTCTTTTGCGCGTTCAATGGCTATAGATTCTACCACGTCTACTACATCAGTTCCACCATAATAACGGCGTCCTGGGTAACCTTCGGCGTATTTATTCGTCAAGATAGACCCTTGAGCTGCCATAACAGCCTTGGAAACTACGTTTTCCGAAGCAATCAACTCAATGTTGTTTTGTTGTCGTTCTTCTTCTTTGGCAATAGCATTCCAGAGATCAGCATCATATGCTTTAAAATCGTCTTTGTCAAAAATCATAGGTCTTCTCCTTTATAGTGTGACTGGTCCTTTAGTTTGGTTCTACAATAAGAAAATAAACTAAAAGATGCGAATAAACCGTTTCTGCACTTTATCACAAGTATAACCAACTTTTTCATAAAATGCATGAGCTCCCAGACGATGGTCGGCAGAGTTTAAGCGGATAAACCTATAGCCGCGTCTTTTTGCTTCTTGCTCCAACCCTTGTAATAAGCTTTTACCAATACCTTGACCTTGCGCTTGAGGTGAGACTGCTAAGGCTAAAATATTAAATCCTGCTTTGGAATAGAGTGATTCGTAAACTTCAGCGTGGACATATCCAAGTAAGACATGATTAGCTACATCCTCATAACCAAGTAGGAAATGATGGGAATCCTGAGACAATCTAGCTAGTTGACTATCCGTTTCCTCTAGACTAAAAGAATAGCCCAAAGCCTCTTGGTTGATCTCACATATAGCTTTCACATCAGTTTCTATTAAATTTCTTAGCATTTCATACCTCCTCAAAAGAAATCTCTGGCAACCGAGCAAGAATGTCCTCTCGCTTAATCGCCCCTTGGCGTAAGATTTTCACCTTGTCTCCAGACAAATCCAAAATAGTTGAATCCTGTCCAGTTAGAAAATCATCGTCTTCCAGACCCAGAACCTCTTGTTCAAAATCCTCTAGAATCTGATCAAAGGTCACGCCACTTGCCTGACCTGAAATATTGGCAGACGGCCCAATCAAGGGACCTGTCTCTCGAATCAAATCAAGGGTAATGGGATGACTAGGCATCCGAAATCCAACAGTTGCGAGGCCCGAATTGACCCAATAGGGAACTCGGTCATTAGCTTCAAGGATAATGGTCAAGGGACCTGGCAAAAAGGTCTCTACAAGTTTTTGTAGATAAGTTGGCTGATTCTTAGAAAAGTGCAAGATATCCTCTAAAGAGGCAATATTGAGATTGAGTGCCTTATCTCTAGGACGACGTTTGAGTTGGTAAACATGGTCAACTGCTTTTTCGTCTAAGGCCTTAGCAAAAAGACCGTATACTGTCTCTGTAGGCAGAACGACAGCTCCACCCTTTTCTAACTCTTGTCTAATCCTGTCCATAATCAACCACGACCATCCTATCTTGACCAAATTGGTCCTTAAGTGTTCTTACACGTTTTTCAGGAAGATGTTTCCTAAAAAGCTCAGGAACACTTTGACCTTGCTTGTATCCAATTTCAAGGTAAATCTTACCACCATCTTTGAGATAGTCTTTTGCATCTTCCGCAATTCTACGATAAATAGCTAGGCCATCCTCATCTGCAAAGAGAGATAGATGGGGCTCCGAATATAAGACATTCAAGCCGACCTCTGTCTCATCTTCACGAGAGATATAGGGTGGATTGGATACAATTATATCATATTTTTCAGAAATTTCTGCAAAACAATCAGATTTTTTAAAAAATATATTAAATTTTTGATTTTTAGCATTCTCGCTAGCTAAATCTAAAGCATCTTGGGAAATATCCGCTGCTGTCACTGACCAATCTGGTCTGTTTTTTGCTAAGGCGAGAGCAATAGCTCCACTACCAGTCCCGATATCTAGGACCTTAAGATTTTCCTCAGAATTTTCAGCCAGAATAAGCTCCACTAACTCCTCTGTCTCTGGACGGGGAATCAAAACCCGCTCATCCACTTTTAGCTGCATTCCATAAAAATCTGCCTGTCCGATGATATACTGTGCTGGTTTATGATCTACTAACTGTTGAAAAATTCCTTTTACAAATTGTTTTTCTTCCTCTGATACCTCTTTCTGGAGGGCAAAAACAAAGTCTGTAAAAGAGAGATTTTTCAGGCTACGATAGACAAAAGAGAGGCTTTCAGCTTCCTCTCCTTGTCTTATCAACTCTTCTTCAAAATCTGAAAATAATTGAGCTAATTTCATTATTTGTTTAATTCTTCTAATTTTTGTGTTTGGTCATAGAGCACCAAGGCATCCACAACTTCGTCCAATTTTCCAGACAAAATCGTATCTAGTTTTTGGAGGGTTAAGCCGATACGGTGGTCTGTGACACGGTTTTGTGGGAAGTTATAAGTACGGATTCGTTCTGAACGGTCCCCAGTACCGATTGTCGACTTACGCTCAGCGTCCTGTTCATCCTGAGCAATCTGAGCAAAGTGGTCAGCAACACGCGCACGGATGATTTTCATGGCTTTCTCACGGTTCTTCTGCTGAGTACGTTCTTCCTGCATCTCAACCTTGATATTGGTTGGCAAGTGAACGATACGAACGGCAGTCGCAACCTTATTTACGTTCTGTCCACCAGCACCAGAGGCGTGATAGATGTCGACGCGAAGGTCTTTGGGATCAATGTCGTATTCAACCTCTTCCACTTCAGGCATAACAAGAACTGTCGCTGTAGAAGTATGAACACGGCCTTGGCTTTCTGTCACAGGAACACGTTGCACACGGTGGGCACCTGACTCATACTTAAGTTTAGAGTAAACAGACTGACCTGAAACCATGGCAACCACTTCTTTGAAACCGCCGACACCATTCATAGAAGCCTCCATGACTTCAAAGCGCCAGCCTTGGGCTTCAGCATATTTTTGGTACATGGTTAGGAGGTCACCAGCGAAAAGTGCTGCTTCGTCTCCACCAGCTGCACCACGGATTTCTAGGATGATGTTCTTATCATCGTTTGGATCCTTTGGAAGGAGCAAGATTTTCAGTTTTTCTTCGTATTCTTCTTTTTCAGCCTTGGCATCTTTGAGTTCTTGCTTGGCCATTTCTTCCAAATCCGCATCTCCGCCTGATTCCTTAATCATCTCTTCGGCATCAACGATGTTTTGAAGGACTTGTTTGTACTCACGATAGGCTGTTACTGTGTCACGAGTTGAAGCCTCTTCTTTTGAAAGCTCCATGAAACGCTTGGTGTCCGAAACCACATCTGGGTCACTAAGCAACTCTCCTAATTCTTCATAACGGTCTTCTACAGCTTGTAGTTGATCATAGATGTTCATTTTTCTTCATTCTCCTTATTGATTTCAGGGGCAAAATAATGTTTACGGCAAACTGAGATATAGGTTTCATTACCACCAATCTGGATCTGTTCTCCATCGTAAACGGGCAGTCCATCCTGAGTTCGTAATACCATGGTCGCCTTTTTCTTGCAATACTGACAAATGGTCTTGATTTCGTCGATCTTATCTGCTAAGAGCAAGAGATACTTGGAACCTTCGAACAGTTCATTGCGAAAATCATTTTTCAAACCAAAAGCCATGACGGGTATGTCTAGCTCATCAACAACACGAGCTAAGTCGTAAACATGGTGACGCTTGAGAAACTGGGCTTCATCGACCAACACACAGTAAGGTGTTTCTGGTAGGTCTCGGATATAGCCAAAGATATCCGTCGTTTCCTCAATCGCAATGGCAGGGCGTTTCATGCCAATACGACTCGACACATAGCCAACACCATCACGCGTATCCAGAGCCGAGGTCATAATCACAACACTTTTTCCCTGCTCCTCGTAGTTATAGGCCACTTTGAGAATCTCAATCGTTTTACCAGAATTCATGGTCCCATAACGATAATACAACTGTGCCATGTTTCTTGCTTCACGTCCATTTCTAAATTTTTGCTACATTCTAGTATATCATAATTTTCTTAAGCTTTAAACGGCAAAATGTGGTAAAATAGAAGAAATCAAAAACTAGTGGAGGAAGCTATTATGCCATTTGTACGCATCGATTTATTTGAAGGACGCACGCTCGAGCAAAAGAAAGCTCTTGCTAAGGAAGTAACGGAAGCGGTTGTCCGTAACACTGGAGCCCCTCAATCTGCTGTCCATGTCATCATCAACGACATGCCAGAAGGAACTTACTTCCCTCAAGGGGAAATGCGTACCAAATAAACTAGCTTAAGCAGAATTGCTTAGGCTTTTTCAATCTCCAAGTAGCATCCATTGAAGAAATAGTTCAAATTTGTTACAATTTGAAAAGAGACTTGGAAAAATTTCCAAGAAAAGAGTTATTGATTAAAGGAAACATTATGATTACACGTGAATTTGATACCATCGCTGCTATCTCTACTCCACTAGGTGAAGGAGCAATTGGTATTGTCCGCTTAAGCGGAACAGACAGTTTTGAAATTGCACAAAAGATTTTCAAAGGGAAAGACTTGAGTCAGGTTGCTAGCCATACCCTTAACTACGGTCACATTATTGACCCTCAGACTGGTAAAATCATGGACGAAGTCATGGTTGGAGCCATGAAATCTCCAAAAACCTTCACTCGTGAGGATATTATCGAGATTAACACCCACGGTGGTATTGCCGTGACCAATGAGATTCTCCAGCTAGCTATCCGTGAAGGAGCTCGGTTGGCTGAACCTGGTGAATTTACCAAACGTGCCTTTCTAAACGGTCGCGTAGACTTGACACAGGCTGAGGCGGTGATGGATATCATCCGTGCTAAGACTGACAAGGCTATGAACATTGCGGTCAAACAATTGGATGGTTCCCTTTCTGACCTTATCAACAATACCCGTCAAGAAATCCTCAATACACTCGCCCAAGTTGAGGTTAATATCGACTATCCTGAGTATGACGATGTTGAAGAAGCGACTACTGCTGTGGTCCGTGAAAAGACTATGGAGTTTGAACAATTACTAACCAATCTCCTTAGAACAGCCCGTCGAGGTAAAATCCTTCGAGAAGGAATTTCCACTGCTATTATCGGACGTCCCAACGTTGGGAAATCAAGCCTTCTCAACAACCTCTTGCGTGAGGACAAGGCTATCGTAACAGATATCGCTGGGACAACACGTGATGTCATTGAAGAATACGTCAACATCAACGGTGTCCCTCTCAAGTTGATTGATACAGCTGGTATCCGTGAAACAGACGATATCGTTGAACAAATCGGTGTTGAACGCTCTAAAAAAGCTCTTAAGGAAGCTGACTTGGTTCTACTAGTACTAAATGCCAGTGAACCACTGACTGCTCAAGATCTTCAGCTTCTTGAAATTAGTCAGGATACCAACCGCATTATTCTACTTAATAAAACCGACTTACCTGAAGCGATTGAGACTTCGAAACTACCTGAAGACGTTATTCGTATTTCAGTCCTTAAAAATCAAAACATTGATAAGATTGAAGAGCGCATCAACAACCTCTTCTTTGAAAATGCTGGTTTGGTTGAGCAAGACGCTACTTACTTGTCTAATGCTCGTCACATTTCCCTGATTGAAAAGGCAGTTGAAAGCCTACAAGCTGTTAATGAAGGTCTTGAACTGGGGATGCCAGTTGATTTGCTTCAAGTAGATTTGACACGTACTTGGGAAATTCTAGGTGAAATCACAGGTGATGCGGCTCCTGATGAACTCATCACCCAACTCTTTAGCCAATTCTGTTTAGGAAAATAAGAAATCCATGATCGTACATTCGGTCATGGATTTTATTGTCTTTATTAGTAATCTGGTCTTAAGACACCTGTTACAGTTGCCTTAGTCGCTTCGTAGTCGCCATCTACAACAACCTTGATAATGCGTTTGGCATCTTCTTCTGGTGCTGGAACAAGAGGTAGACGAGTTGGGCCGGCTTCAAATCCCATATAGTTAAGAACTGCCTTAACTGGAGCAGGACTTGGATAAGAGAAGAGGGCATTAACCTTAGGAATGAATTTACGCTGAATAGCTGCGGCTTTCTTCATATCGCTTTCTTCAATGGCCGTAAACATCTCGTGCATTTCATCCCCATTTGTATGAGATGCAACAGAAATAACCCCATCCGCACCAAGATTCATGGCATGGAAAGCATCTCCATCCTCACCTGTATAAATCAAGAATTCTTCAGGCTTGTGCTCAATCAAGTAAGCCATATTAGCCAAGCTAGTACATTCTTTGACACCGATAATATTTGGATGGTCAGCCAAACGAAGCATGGTTTCCGGAGTTAATTCAACAACTACACGCCCAGGAATGTTATAGATAATAATCGGTAAGTCAGAAGCGTCTGCAATTGCTTTAAAGTGCTGATACATCCCTTCTTGAGAAGGTTTGTTGTAGTAAGGGACGATTGCAAGTCCAGCTGCAAAACCACCAAATTCTGCTACTTCTTTGACAAACTCGATTGAGTCTCGCGTATCATTGGTACCTACACCCGCAATCAAAGGAACGCGTCCATCGACAACTTTCTGTACCGCTGCAAATAGTTCCAACTCTTCATCGTGGGTCAAGGTAGGACTTTCAGCTGTCGTACCAGCAAGAAGAATTCCATCCGTATGATGGTCCAATAAATGCTCAATCAAGGCTGGAATAGCATCAAAGTTGATGGAACCATCCTCGTGGAAGGGGGTAATAAAGGCTGTGATGATTTTACACTCTTTTAAATCTTGATAAGACATGAGAAACACCTCTCTATTTCAAAGAAGGAGTTCATCTGAACTCCTAAATTATATGACTATTTTAATTCAAATTTCAATTCAGCTGTTGGACGAACCAAGCCACGTTCGTGAAGAGTTTCTGCAATCTGAACTGAGTTCCAAGCAGCACCTTTGAGAAGGTTATCTGAAACAACCCACATGTGAATTCCTTTTTCAGCATCCAAGTCTTTACGGATACGACCAACAAAGGTATCACGTGAACCAACTGCATTGATGGCTTGCGGATAGATTTGATGAGCTACATCATCCTCAAGAACAGCACCTGGGAAGGCTGCGATAGCTGCTTTCACTTCTTCGATTGGAGCCACTTCTTTTGTTTCGATGTAAACAGACTCAGAGTGAGCTGACAAGACTGGAATTCGCACACATGTTGCAGATACTGCGATGCTATCATCTTCCATGATTTTCTTAGTTTCCTTAGTCATCTTCATCTCTTCGTATGTGTAATCATTGTCAGTGAAGACATCGATTTGTGGGAGAGCGTTGAAGGCGATAGGATAATGTTTCTTATCACCACCTGAAGGCAAAATTTCTGCGTGTAAATCACGTGGTTTCACTCCATCATTCAAGACTTCACGAAGTTCACGTTGTGTTTCAAGAATTGCTCCCATACCAGCACCTGAAACTGCTTGGTAAGTTGAAACAATGATACGATCCAAGCCCCATTTTTGGCGAACTGGCTCAAGCGCTACCATCATTTGGATTGTTGAACAGTTAGGGCAAGCAATGATACCGTTGTGGGCATCAAGTGCGTGAGCATTGACCTCTGGAACAACCAAAGGAACATCTGGATTTTGACGGAAGTAAGATGTATTATCAACTACTACCGCTCCAGCTTTAACTGCGTACGGTGCATACTTAGCTGATGTAGAACCACCTGCTGAAAAGAGAGCAATATCAACTCCTTCAAAAGCTGTTTCAGTCGTTTCTTCAATCGTAATATCTTGGTCTTTAAATTTCAAAGTCTTGCCCGCTGAACGTGCAGAAGCAAGTAAACGAATTTTATCGATTGGAAGTGTTGATTCTTCCAACATTTTTATCATCTGAGCACCGACAGCACCTGTCGCGCCGACTACAGCAACTGTATATCCCATAAATAACCTCTTTCGGAATTTTCTAAAAATTTCTATAATAGATGTATTATACTACTTTTTCCATGAATTGCAAAGCTTTTTCATCATTTTTTGGAAAATAAAAATCCCCAGTCGCTAGACCAGGGACTAAGAGGCATCTTCATGTGATGAGCAGGTTCACACAACTCATCAAGGTCCGCTCCTGCGTTATGACCTCCTTATGCTCAATAGTAGTCCGAAGACTACCTATCGACTCATCGCATCTACTATATTACTAGAGATACTTGGTTTTGTCAATAAAAAATTTTTGCAGGATGATTTTTATTATACAAAAATCAAAATTTTTCTCGCGAGCATAAGAAAAAACTCTTGTGTTAAAGAGTTTCCCTGTAAATATCATGCTAATTGCCGGGATTGAACCGGCGACCTCATCCTTACCATGGATGCGCTCTGCCAACTGAGCTAAATCAGCTTACTTAAAAAGTATACTACAGTTAGAAAATCTTGTCAAGTTTCCTTAGATATTTTCCATAAGAAAAAGCCAGGTAATAGCTACCTAGCTTGTCCTGTTCTATTTGCTTAAATCGATTCGACGACCAATTTTACCAATGATAATCGCACCAATAATCAATGAAGCAAATTCACCAATTCCTGTTGTGAACCAAGTAAGGAAAAATGGTAATTGCGCTACGATATTCAACTCGGCAGCAATTGTAAACATGGAAATTGAAAAGAGGATTGAAAAGAAAAAATGATCTTTTCTGATTAATCCATTAAAGAGGTAATCCTTGCTGTATTTTGCAAAAAGCCAAACCCCTAAACTGAGGAATACCAAGGTTGATCCACCACCAACAAAGACATCTAGCAGTCCGAAGCTAAAGAAATTAGCAATCATACAACCAATTGTAACTCCGATGATGTACTTAGGATTGTAAAAAGCCATAAAGTTCATCATTTCTGAAATACGGAACTGATAAGCACCGTAGCTAATGGCATTTAGGGGTGGTGTGACAGTTAAAACTACATAGATAGCTGCAACGATTGCAATATCTGCTACATCACGAACAGTTAATTTTTTCATCTTTTCTCCTTTGGCGGGTTGTCCACGTAAAATATGCTTGGTGAAAGAAGCTAAGCACCAAGGGTTGATTCATTCAACCTTACTAGTATAGCACAATAGCCTGCTTTATGCTATACTAAAAGCATGAAAAAACGCATTCAAAGTCTATTCATGAATGAGCTCTTAGCCTATCTTTTTTTTGGAATAGCAACTACTCTTATTTCTATTCTATCCCGATTAGTCATTTATCAACTAACTCATAAAGAACTCCTTGCTACTGCCCTAGCAAATATTATCGGTATCCTCTTTGCCTTTATCACAAATGATACGATTGTGTTTAAACAAGCAAGGAAGAATCGACTTATCCGTTTAGTGAAATTTACTCTTGCCCGCCTTTCTACTTTTCTTTTAGACTTATTTTTAACTTTTCTCTTTGTAACCCAGTTTCCTAATATTATTGGGCAATTTGTAAATAATAATATAGACAAGGTTAATACTATCGAAACAGCTATTTCACAATTTTTGATAATTATTCTTAATTACATTTTTAGTAAGGTATTTATTTTTAAAAAATAAAAAAATTTAAGCATATAGCTTGCGAGCATTTCTTAATTAATATATAATAAAGAGTAAAAATTTTGTAAAGGAATTATGAAAATGTTAAAAGATCTTAAAGCATTTTTGCTCCGCGGTAATGTCGTAGACCTTGCTGTCGGTGTGATCATTGCCTCTGCTTTTGGTGCTATCGTTACTTCATTTGTTAATGATATCATCACTCCACTCCTATTGAACCCAGCCTTGGAAGCTGCGAAAGTACAAAACATCGCTGAGCTTGCATGGAATGGTGTTACATATGGTAAATTCTTGAGTGCTATTATCAACTTCCTTGTTGTAGGTACTGTTCTCTTCTTTGTTATTAAAGCTATGGAAAAAGCTCAAAGCCTTACTAAAAAAGAAGAACCTGCTGAGGAAGCTCCAGCTGCTCCAACTGAATTGGAAGTACTTCAAGAAATCAAAGCGCTTCTTGAGAAAAAATAATCATTTAAAAGGATCTAGCACAAAGCTAAATCCTTTTTCTTTACTCTTTCGGCAACTTACCTGCTTTCTCTAGCATTTTCTTGATCAAATATGGCATCTTAACATTTTCACGACCTTTTTTCTCAATCAGTTTTTTCACAAATTCTGGCATTTGTAAATCTTGAGATTCATCTAAAATATTTTTAGTTTCATCCGAAGGGACTAACTCATCAAAGGTTTCTTCTTCTGGGAGAAATTCCTTAAACTCTTGATGTTCATTAGCTCTGACTGTATTAACCAAGGCATCAATCAAACGAGAATCCGTATTGGGCATTGGTGGACGATGGTAGTTCACACTCAATTCCTGACACAAATCATAACATTCCACATCATTATCAAACAAGACTTCAATATGCTCACTAATGAAGCTGATAGGAACAAAAATATAATGGTCTGGATGTTCTGTCTGTTCTCTGAGATACTCCAAAACATCTGGTTTAATCCATGGAATACCGATATCGCTCTCACTCTGCCAGGTGTTAGTATATTGTTCTGAACTCAATCCTAGTTTTTCAGCGACTAGCTTGCTATTTTCAAAAATTTGGTCAATATAAGGGTCACCAAAATCCAAGGCAAAAATGGGTACACTATGGGCTGAAAAGATGACTTTAAAGCTATCCTGCTTTACTTCTTCTTTTAAAATATTAGCAATTTCATCTGCCCAATAGTTTAGCAAGGCCTCTTCTTGATACCAGTCCTTAATGATCAAAAATTGAATTTGCTTGCTTTCTAAAAATTTCTCATACCCCATGACAGAGTAGAACGAATAATGGGGCTCCAAAATCAGGCAAATACACTGCTCAATGCCGTCTGCTTCCATCTGACCAATCACATCTGGAATAAAAGGTTTGGAAAATTTATTGGCAAAATAGACACTATACTCATTCCCCAGTCTAGCTTCTACTAAGGCAACTTCTTCACGGGTAATTCTTTGTAGAGGCGTACCTCCAATAAGTACATAATTATCATAGAGTGTTTGAATCTCGTGGTCTTGAGGTCTCACTCCACGACGAATATTTGTGAAAAAATCAGCTACACCTTCAAAGGTAATCTCTTCTGGCGAACCGAAAGTCATCATTAAAATTGCTTTTTTCATAACTGCTTCCTTGTGATGTTTTTATCAAATTTATTTTATCATGAATCCACTGATAAGTAAACGCTAACATAGAGAATTTCCCTAACTTCTGTCTTTTGTTTTTCTCTTCTTTCTATGATACAATGGAAAAAATGAATTCAAAAGGAGTTATTTATGACTTACCCCAATCTCTTGGACCGCTTCTTAACCTACGTTAAGGTCAACACGCGCTCTGATGAACACTCTACTACTACTCCAAGTACACAGAGTCAGGTTGACTTTGCGACAAATGTCCTCATTCCTGAAATGAAACGTGTTGGATTACAAAATGTTTATTATCTACCAAATGGTTTTGCTATTGGAACCTTGCCAGCCAATGATCCATCTTTAACACGTAAAATTGGCTTCATCTCCCACATGGATACTGCTGATTTTAATGCCGAAGGAGTCAATCCACAGGTAATTGAAAACTACGATGGGGGTGTGATTGAACTTGGAAATTCTGGTTTTAAACTAGATCCATCCGACTTCAAGAGTCTTGAGAAATATCCAGGACAAACGCTTATCACAACCGATGGAACAACCTTGCTAGGTGCCGATGATAAGTCAGGAATTGCTGAAATTATGACAGCCATTGAATATCTAAATGCTCATCCTGAAATCAAACACTGTGAGATTCGTGTTGGTTTTGGTCCAGATGAAGAAATCGGTGTTGGTGCTAATAAATTTGATGCAGAAGATTTTGATGTTGATTTTGCCTACACTGTTGATGGAGGACCACTAGGAGAACTTCAGTACGAAACTTTCTCAGCAGCTGGTGCTGAATTGCATTTCCAAGGTCGTAATGTCCATCCTGGTACTGCAAAAGGGCAAATGGTCAACGCCCTTCAGTTAGCAATTGATTTTCACAATCAACTTCCAGAGAATGAACGTCCTGAGTTAACGGATGGTTACCAAGGGTTCTATCATCTTATGGATGTGACAGGTAGTGTCGAGGAAGCGCGTGCAAGCTACATCATTCGTGATTTTGAAAAAGATGCCTTTGAAGCGCGTAAAGCAGCTATGCAGTCTATCGCTGATAAAATGAATCAAGAACTTGGCAGCGACCGTGTCACCCTAAACTTGACAGACCAGTACTACAATATGAAAGAAGTCATTGAAAAAGATATGACTCCAATTACCATTGCTAAGGCCGTTATGGAAGATTTAGGTATCACACCTATTATTGAACCAATTCGCGGCGGGACAGACGGCTCTAAAATTTCCTTTATGGGAATCCCAACTCCAAATATCTTTGCTGGTGGCGAAAACATGCATGGACGTTTTGAATATGTTAGCCTTCAGACTATGGAACGTGCAGTTGATACCATCATTGGTATCGTAGCTTATAAATAATTGATAAAAAACCGAGCATATCCAACTACGGAAATGCTCGGTTTTAGTATTTTATACTCGTCGAAAATCTCGTCAAACCACGTCAACATCGTCTTGCTGTACTCAAGTACAGCCTGCGGCTAGTATCCTAGTTTGCTCTTTGATTTTCATTAAGTATTAAAAGTGACATCTTTCCCTGCTCCTTTAGTTATCTCCCAATTTTCTCGTCTACTTGATTGTATTTCACTTAATACAAGGAAAACAATCTAAAACTAATTGTTACAACCTTCTTGCATCCAATTCGAATACACTATTTAAGGGCATTTTACATTAATTAGTCTTTTTTTCTTTTGACCATTCCAATCATGCCTAAGAACATGCCCATAATTCCTACAGATGCAAAAGCAGAACCATCTTCACTTCCTGTTTTAGGTAGAACTTCTTGACGATTTGCAGGTGCCTGATAAGTCTTATCTTCTAACATAGGCGGAACTACATATGACTTATCATCATTTTTATCTACGATTTGATTCATAGTTTTTTCAGAGGCAGTTACATCACTAGTAAATCCTGATTCTTGATGACTTGCAGCTTCTCCACTAGGAACTCCTTCCTCAACGTTCGAAACTCCATGAGTAACTCCTTCAGAACCAGTCATACTACCAGTAAACTCTGGTAAGTTATGAATAGCTGCTTCAGAACCCGACACACCACCAGTAAACTCTGGTAAGTTGTGAATAGCTGCTTCAGAATCAGACACACCACCAGTAAACTCTGGTAAGTTGTGAATAGCTGCTTCAGAACCCGACACACCACCAGTAAACTCTGGTAAGTTGTGAATAGCTGCTTCAGAATCAGACACACCACCAGTAAATTCTGGTACCTTGTGGTCAGCTGATACGATTTTAGCTGATTCTTCTTTCTTAGTTCCAATCAACACAATTTCATCTTGCGCAACTTCAACAACTTCACGAAGTTTTATAGTGCGGCTTCCATCTGGTGCTACTTCAGTCAAGATACGTTCCTTACCTGCACGACCTACCTGAGTCACTCGAGTTTCACCTTTTGGAAGACTTGAATCTTCTTGTTTAACTTTCTTGAAGTTAATTACTTTTTCTACTACTTCAAGACTTGGTTGAGGTTGAACTAGTTCCTTATCTCCATCCGTTGGAACTATGGAATGTTTCACTTCCTCTTTCGGAGTCGCCTGAAGTTGGTTAATAGAAGTTAGAGCTGCTTGCAAGGCTTTGTCTACTGCATCTTGTGTCTTGGCTTCTTGGATAGCTGTAAGTGCCTGTTCTGATAACTCAACTAGTTTCTTCTTAGCTTCTTTATCGCTACCTAGTTCCTTGCTCTTGTTTTGGATAGCCTCTGCCAAGCTTGCCATGGCCTTGTCGTAGTTAGGCTCTTCTGGCTGGGATGGTTTTGGTTCCTCTTTTGGAGTCGCTTGAAGTTGGTTAATAGAAGTGAGAGCTGCTTGCAAGGCTTTGTCTACTGCATCTTGTGTCTTAGCTTCTTGGATAGCTGTCAGAGCCTGCTCGGATAACTCGACGAGATGCTTCTTAGCTTCTTTATCGCTACCTAGTTCCTTGCTCTTGTTTTGGATAGCCTCTGCTAAGCTTGCCATAGCCTTGTCGTAGTTAGGCTCTTCTGGCTGGGATGGTGTTGGCTCCTCTTTCGGAGTCGCTTTAAGTTGATTGATAGAAGTTAGAGCTGCTTGCAAGGCTTTGTCTACTGCATCTTGTGTCTTGGCTTCTTGGATAGCTGTAAGAGCTTGTTCTGATAACTCAACTAGTTTCTTCTTAGCTTCTTTATCGCTGCCTAGTTCCTTGCTCTTGTTTTGGATAGCCTCTGCCAAGCTTGCCATGGCCTTGTCGTAGTTAGGCTCTTCTGGCTGGGATGGTTTTGGTTCCTCTTTTGGAGTCGCTTGAAGTTGGTTAATAGAAGTGAGAGCTGCTTGCAAGGCTTTGTCTACTGCATCTTGTGTCTTGGCTTCTTGGATAGCTGTAAGAGCTTGTTCTGATAGCTCAACTAGTTTCTTCTTAGCTTCTTTATCGCTACCTAGTTCCTTGCTCTTGTTTTGGATAGCCTCTGCCAAGCTTGCCATGGCCTTGTCGTAGTTAGGCTCTTCTGGCTGGGATGGTGTTTCTTCGACACCATAGTTTTCTTCCTTATCAAGAATAGCTTGCAAGGCTGTGGCTGTTTTCAGAATTTCTTGAGCACTGGCTGGACTTGCTGAAAGTTGTTCAGATAATTTATCTAAGTTTGACTTGAAGGCTTGACGCGCCTCTGGAGTATTCTTCAAACTTGTTTGGTCAAATTTAGCCAATTCATCCTTCCAGTTCTTCATAGCTTGAACTAATTCTTCTTTGGTATAAAGAGCGCTATCTTCTCCACGAGTGATGAACTTATCAACTTGAATACCAATATTTCTAGAGGTATCATTTCGTTTTGGATCCAATTGCAAGGTTACAGCGTGCCAACCTTCTTCGAGTCCAGTCAAACGAACAAGAGTCTGATCACCTTGACGTGTAGTTGCTGTTCCACTGAAGTACTTCTTACCATTGACATCAGTAGCATTTCCTTGACCATCTTGATACTCAAGTTCTTTACCATCCAGAGTTACCTTGTAGATACCATGTCCAGGATCAACAAAACCTTTGATTTCAAGACCTGTTCCGTAGAAGTAAGCTGTTACGCTAGCATTTTTCTTTTGCTCTTCAGTCAAACGACCAAAGGATGCCCAAGACTCAGTGTTTTGGTATTTGCCAGAAGAATTGGTTTCATGGTGCCAACCTGGGCTGTAGTCAAGTTGACTGGCCTGGTCATCATGACTGACTTGGTCTTTTTGAAGTAAGTCAGCCTTCATTACTCTAACAGTTGCTTCTGAAGCAAATCCAAGCAAGGCATTATCTGATGCGCTTGTCATTTTTACTTTAAAGTCAAAGATTGAATCAGCTTGCTCAGTAAAGTCAATTGTCGGAATTGTCAAAGTCTTTTCTGTTTCACCATCTTGGAAGGTCAAATCAGCCGTTGTATCTTTATATACCTTACCGTGAACCCCTGTTCCTGGCTCAGTCACGACATGAACTGTCGCAACTCCCTTGCTACCACCAACACGTTTGATGGTTACAGTAACTGGTTGGCCTTTTTGAACTTCATAGGTTGTTTCTTTCAACTCAAACATACCCTTACCAGCATTGTTGAGCGTATAGATACCTTCAGTTGCAATAGCTTTGCCAGTTTTGTTAACGAGTTTGATGGTATGTTCACCTGGAGTCAAGTCATCTGTTTCATAAACCATCTGGCTACGTTTACGAGCTGCATTATTCGTTTGTACGTCTGCAACCTTTTGACCATCCACGTAAACTGACATTTCACCGTGATTTGGATCCACTGTAGATACGACATAAGCCTTAGTTCCATTGAAACGGTAGGTTACGCTAGCATCTTTTTGATTGGTCCACATGGATGTTCCACGAACGCCTTCAGATTCGTCATACCAGGTTGTATTTGCTTTGTCAGCTATTGTGTTTGAATGGTAATCCAAACCTAGAGGATAACCATCTGTTTTTTCGATATTACTTGGTGTCTTATAAACAGAGAAGTTTGTCAAAATAGGGGTTGCTTGTGAATTCGTGATAGTCACACGAATCTTTTGGGCTTCTACAGGTTGACCTTGGACAAGACGACGATAACCAACAGTCGAACCCTCTCCATATGGAACCCAGCGACCATTGAGCTCAACTTCAACCTTAAATCCTGAGATACGTTGACCTTTAGCGATATCTTCTTTGAGTTCGACTACGTCAAAGCGTCTCTTTTGACCAAGATCGACAGTGAATTCACCTGTCTTCGCATCATTTGACAATGCCCAACTAGTATCATCCTTACCATCGGTTAGGTTACCTGCTTGGTACAAATGATTCTTACGAGTAGAGCTTGCCGTTACAGTTGCTCCCTTGGCGAAGTCAGTCGCATACATTTGGTCCAAGGTTGCTCGGAATTCTTTCAAGCGAGCCACGTCTGCATCTGCGAATTTACCTTCTTTATTTGGTGGAATATTGAGGAGGAGTGGCGTTCCACGACCAACAGATTTGAAGTAGATATCCATCAAATCTTTGATTGATTTTGGTTGTTGATTGTCATGGTAGAACCAACCTGAACGAATAGAAACGTCTGCTTCACCGACTGAGTACATATCTCCTTCTGGGTCTCCATGGTTGAGATATTCGTTCTTCACATCGTCAGTGATCTTAGCTTTCTTAACCTTATGCCAAACTGGATCTCCAGCGATACCACGTTCATTACCGATCCAACGGACGCTTGTTGGTTGAGCAGAGAAGATAGCGATATCCCCTTCAGCTTTCTTGATGTACTTGAACCACTCGTCAAAGGTGTAAGTTACTTTTTGAGCTCCGCTACCACGCGCACCATCCATCCATACTTCGATGAATTTACCATTATTTCCGTATTTAGGATTGCCAAGGATTTCCTTGAGTTGGTTGAGATAGTATTCGTTATACTCTTTTTCAGTTGAAACATGATATTTAGGGTTATTAGCATCCCATGGTGATAGGTAAACACCCATATTCATATCATACTTAGTCGCTGATTTAGAGATTTCTTCGAGAAGGTCACCCTTACCATCTTTCCATGGACTTGCAGCCACCGTATGGTCTGTATATTTAGATGGATAAATCACAAAACCGTCGTGGTGTTTGACAACCATGATTGTTCGTTTGAATCCAGCATCCTTCAAAGTCTTAATCCACTGGTCTGTATCAAGATTAGTTGGGTTAAAGTTTTGAGGATTTTCTCTACCGTTCCCCCATTCAGAGTTAGTGTAGGTATTCATACCATAGTGGATGAAGGCAGCCAATTCTTCCTTGTGGTAGTCCAATTGAGCCTTGCTTGGTAGTGGTCCATAGTTTCCAATTTCTGTTTCTTCGTCTTTTGGATCCACTACTGGAGTTGCAGGAGTTGCTGGTTTTGGATCTTCTATTTTTTCGTATTCAAAAATAACTTGGTTCACTCCTTTATGTTGGATTGTTGCTTCTTGGCTTGCATTGACTGCACGGTAGCCTGTAATTTCTTTAGCTTGGAATCTATGAACAAAGGAAACTTCGTATTCTTTACCATCGTTATTGTCAACAGTTGCAGGCGCTAATTCTTGGTCTGTACCTTTCAATCGGTAACGAAGATCGAAGGAACCCTTATTGACTTTATAAACAACCTTAATGACACGAGTTCCTGCAGGAGCCTTGCTCACAACACTATAATCCTCTCCCCAAGTATCTTTCAGTTGCTTGTTGACAGCTTTACCGTCAATCGATACAATTTCATATTTTTCTTTATTCTTCTTGTAGAAGTCAGTTTTCTCAATTTCTGTTTTATAGTTATAGTCAAACTGAGTTCCAACTTCCGTCTTTTCAACAAAAGTATCGTTTTCTTTGACTGGGTTATCTTTTTGGTCTAGATGTTCTACAACAACTCGTCCATAGTCAACACCTTCAAGAAGCGTCGCAATACCATTTTGATCGAAAGAGTATTTATTTTTGCCAATAACAGCTGTCTTATTTCTAATCATTTCTCCTTCTGGAGTAAAGTAGTAACGATTACCATTATCTCCTTGGTACCAGCCTTTGACTCCATATTTATCAATGATTTCTTTGACCCATGCTAGTTGTTCAGGCGATAGGACAAGTCCTCCTCCAAAGCGATCTTTTTCAGCGATATTCATATTATCAACAGTTCCATGTTGGTGAATTCCAATAACTTTACCATCACCATTAATAATTCCACCACCAGAAAGACCAGAAACAGAAGTCAGGCGATAAGTGATGCCAACCGCTCCTTTATCATCAAGCTTTTCAGTACCCTTAACGACACCATCAGCCTTATACAACTGACCAGGAACGATTGGTTCCTTCAATTCCGGAGAAGTGGAATCTGTCGGATATCCTATGGTACTAACTGGTTCACCAGCTTTATAGCTACGATGTTCTGCAAGAGGAGTAAAAGTAGCTGCCTTATTTGGACTTGCAATCGAAAGTGGAACTGGTGCTACTACTAAAGCTAGATCATTCTTAATTCCTTCACCAAACTTTTCTTTATTCCAAAAATGAATATCCTTTTCCTTGAACAAAACCGTATTTCCTGAAGTTGGCAAAGAATTGTTCTTAGCAGTATTTGAACCTACATTGTAATAAAACTTAGTAGTATCACCGCCACGAATAGAACCTGCATTGGTATCTGCATCCTTGACTAAGAAATTATGAGCTACTGTCAACATAATATTTGGAGCTACAAAGATTCCAGATCCAGAATTGAGATAACGTTGGCTACCTCCACCTGCTAAAGGTGAACTGAAAATTGTATAAACCATAGCAGCTGAGGTAGCTGGCTGGCCTTCATAATTAATACGTTTCAGATCTTGGCCACCATTGATAATGGCTCTATTTTCTTTTTCGCCTTCAGTTGGAGCTACTTCCGTAGGTTTCAAGATGCTCTTTGTCTCTACCTGTGGACTTTCTTTTTCTGATACAATAGCTGCAGTATCCACTTTTTTTACTGGAGTATCAGGATAGGCACGGTCAGGGATTTCTTCAGGGAGTACATCACCAGCCACTTCAGCAGTTTTAGCTTCCTCTGTTGCTTTCTCGGCAGTAGGCTCTGTTTTTTCAGTTACTTCTTCTTTAACTGTTTCTACTTTTTTATGATCTACATCTGCCACTTCTTTTGATTGACCGTCAACTTCAAGTTTTGATTCTGTCACAAGTTCACTAGCCGCAACATTCCCAGATGCAAAAAAAGCAAGACCGACTGCTACAGAAGCAACACCAACAGTCAGTTTACGAATACTAAAGATTCGACCTTTTTCTAAAAAATATTGTTTCATCAAATACTCCTAATCTCCTAGAGCAGTCAGCTACTGCCCGAGCCCAGCTTTAACTGGTGACATTCTTATTTTTATTTACTATTTAAAAACTCCTTCCAATAAACTCTTTATTTAGACCATTACAAGCACTAAGAAATCGCTTACATTTCTTTAGATAAAATAACGCTTCTAATAGCTGTTTTTCGTCATACTAAGTATACTATATTATAATAAAAAAACAAAGTTTTTTTTATGCTTTTTACTACTTTTTTACTTTATATTTTTTGACAGTCTATGGCTAAGGACAGATGAGTATAACGTCCCATTAATATAAAAAGAGGTAAGATGTGTACCTAAAAGATTAGACAGAAAAAATCTAACTTTTAAAAGTCGGTACCTAATTTTATTTCCATTACCTCTTTTTATTTTTAAAAATTTAAGTTCTCAACTTCTCTATTATTCTCTCTTTTTCCCTATCATCAACAAGCCTAGAAACATCCCTACAAATCCTACAATTGCAATACTGGACTTATCCTCACTTCCTGTTTTAGGCAGGAGATGCTGCTGTGCCGCAGGTGCTTGATAAGTATGTTCTTGCGCTATAGCCTGCACTGCAGTAGACGGGTCAGCCTTATATTCTGTCACCTTATGCACTGCTGCTTCGGCCTCGTTGACACCATCCGCAAGAGTTGGTAGATCCGAACTAGCAGACTGTACTTCATGAGCGCCTCCTTCATAAGATGGAAGTTCTGATTTAACAGCTTCTACCGCATTAGCGCCTCCTTCATAGGATGGAACTTCTGATGTTGCGGCTTCTACCGCATTAGCGCCTCCTTCATAGGATGGAAGTTCTGATTTTGCGGCTTCTACCGCGTTAGTGCCTCCTTCATAGGATGGAACTTCTGATTTTGCGGCTTCTACCGCATTCACACCGCCTTCGAATTCTGGGACTTCATGAATAGTTCCCGGTGGATTTTCTTCGACCTCTATTTCTGGAACTTCATGAATAGCGGCTACTTCGCCGTTTACACCACCTGAGAAGTCTAGCACATCATGAACGGCTGCTTCCTCACCGTTGATGCCACCTTCAAAGACTGGATTCTCATGAACTGTACCTTCACCATTGACTGCACCTGTGAATTCTGGAACTTCATGGATTGCTGCTTTTGCACCATTTTTTCCACCAGGAACTCCTGCCCCTTCAAGACTTACAGACAAATTATGCATGCTCTCAATTGCACCATCAATGATTTCTGTAATTTCCTGACCAATATCTTCCTTACTAGCTGCAAATAGCAATGTTTTTGAATCGTACTGAGTCAAGAAGGTCGCAAAATTTCCATTTGCCAGTTTTAGAACTGGTGGCTGATTCACCAATACTTCAGAATCAAATTCTAAAGCGATGACATTTTTGCTCATCTCTACAGCATTTTTCACAGTTGCTTTCGTTGGAGCAATCCCATCCTTACTTAGGAAATCCCAGTTGAATTTCTTATAGGACAAGGTATATTCATTTTGGTTGTTATCTGCATGCTCATAAAGCAAACCAAATTCACCATTTCCAAGATCTTGCAAGGAGTTATAAGCAAATTTACCACTTTGAATTGGATTATGCTTGAGCCAAGTTAAATCTCCATTCGCTTCCACACGTGCTACGTGCACCAAACCATTGTATCGTCCAGGTCCACCTGCATTACTGAGGACGATATACTCCTTGCCATTTTGTACAGTGTGTATAGCTGACATTTGAACATAGACATCTTTGACATCCGCATAGCGCTTCACATCTTTTTCCCAAGTTGCTCCACCATCTTTACTTGTAGCAACTTGAAGATCACCTGTCAATCCGCGCATGAAGAGTTTGAGATCTCCATTATTCAACTGAACAACGGTTGACTCCGTATTTTGAGCACCTGAATTATTCATAGTTGAAGAGTGAATTGTTTGGTTACCTACCGGACGGTTATCATTGACAGCTTCCCCTGCATGCCAAGTTTCACCATGATCATCTGAGTAAATGACGCGCGAAGACTGAGAACCACCTAGGTAGGATACATTATTTGTCGTGTAGGCAGGGATAACAAGACGTCCTTTATGAGGTCCTGAGTGTAAGGCAATACCTGTACCAGGTCCTGTTCCTAAGAAATGCATCCAGTCCTTACGAATACCGTATGTAATATCTTTTGGTGCAGACCAAGTTTTTCCATCGTCATCACTATAAGACATCCAGAGATAGTTGGTGTTTGAAACTCTAAAGATATTCTTGTCGCTATAATCGAAGTAGACATTACCAATCAGTTCTTCACCTTTATACAAATCACCCTTATCACTATAGGCTGGTTTCTTAGGATCAACTACAACACGGTATTCTGTCTTTCTATTTTCGGGGTCAAAAACCTCACCATTTTCACGAATTGTATAATGTCCTGCTTCACCTTTTTTATACAGAACTTGGTAAACCTTATCCCCAATTTGCTCATAGGCTTGCGGTGCTTTTCCTGGTAAATCTCTAACCGCTTCACCTTCTACAAACATATCAAAAATAGAGAAGATTCGCTTAGTTTTCGGATCTTGGACTAGGGCCATGTCGATATTAACTGGTGATCCCGCATGAGCTCTTCTAGCATTCTCATTATCACGAGGATTTGAGATGACGATTCTATCTCCCCATGTTTTGCCCTTATCATCACTACGACGAACAACCATACCGATATCGCCCCAGTCAGAGTGATGCAAGCGTCTCTCATCTGCACCAGCAATCAAGGTTCCCTTATCCGTTTTCAGCAGGGCTGGAATACGGTAGCTTGCAATACCATCTTTATTTGGCTTGCGGTTCTCACCACCTTCAAAAACATCCAGTTTATCCGTAACTTCTGCTCCTTCAGGAAGTTTCTTCTCCAACTCTCCTCTTTCAAAGAGCTGACTACGTTTTTTAACTTCTTCTGGTGAAAGGGTCCGATCATAAACCGTTAGATTACGGACTTTAAGATTAGCGCCCCAGAAGTTTTTGCCTGTACGTTTTGTTGTACCGATTTGCACATGGTTGACATCTGGCATATCTTGGATGAAACGACCAGATTGAGGACTTGTACGAGACAAGACACCATTTACGTAGAGGCGCACCTTACCATTTGGTTGGTCTGCATTGGGTCTCTCAACTGTAAAGGTTACAGAATTCCACTGACCTGGTTTAATCTTCAAAGGAGCATTTTTATAATCACCATAAAATTGGTTCCCATTGGCATCCCGACCTTCAATGATAGCTGTGTTATCAAGAATGGCCATGGTGAAGTATTCATTTACTTTGGTATCACTAGAAACTGAAAAGAGGTTGTAAAAACGTGGAGCAGATGCATCTGGCTTAAACTCCATATGAATAGTCGCATTTTGAAGTTTTTTAAGCTTGCCGAGCTCCTCCTTCATATCAACTCTTTGCCCGTTTGAAGGATTTGTTTCAACATCTTCCTTCTCTATGACAGTATTGGCATTTTCCAACTCTCTGGCATAAAAATCACGCGGAATGTTTCCAACTTCTTCTTTGTCTTCACTCTCTGTAGCTGGATTTTCGTTTGATGCTTCTGTTTCTGCTGGTTTTTCAGACCCTGGGTTTGCTTGCAACTCTTCACGGCTCACTTCAGTTCCCTTATCCGTTGCTGTTGACAATTTGTCTGCGAGTTCCTTATCTAGATTCGTCAGATTTCCTGTCTCTACTTCCTTAGGCAATTCTGGCAAAGATTGCCCTGCTGTTTCACCACTCGTTGATGCTGCCTCTTGAGCCAAAGCAGGTGTAGCACCAAAAACAACCGCTCCAATCACTACTGAAGCTGCCCCTACTGCAAATTTTCGAATTCCGTATCGTTGTTTTCTATCAAAATGTCTCTGATTCATATTTTACCTCTCATTTTCTAATTCGGTAAAGCGCTTTCTTTTTGACTTAAAATTTTTAGCCACTAGGACTAGACAATTCCAAAAGAAACTAAACTATTTAATGGAAATTTCCATTATTTTTAATTTAAACAATCTTGCATAGCGTACAGTTCAACTTTGCAATACGTCATGAAAGACATTTTACTCCTTTCATATTTTATCTTAACCTTATTATATAATAAATATTTTCAGTTTTAGACTTTACAATAGACAATAGATTCTACTTTCAAAAATAGTTAAAAATTCTAAATTATTTGAAACTAGTTTCAATCATAGTTCACATCAAAACAAAGTCTGAATGACAACATCCGATACCGGAATAATACTCTTCGAAAATCTCTTCAAACCACGTCAGCTCTATCTGCAACCTCAAAACAGTGTTGTGATCAACCTGCGACTAGCTTCCTAGTTTGCTCTTTGATTTTCATTGGGTATGAGTATAAGAGCTAATAAACATTTTTCATAATAAAACGCATAATATCAAGGACTCAGCACTGAACTGCACCCCAAAA